>CADBTG010000246.1 GCA_902797475.1 uncultured Lachnospiraceae bacterium
CGAGAAAGAATGACAGCCGTAAGGACAGCGGTTCGATTAAGTCCGATTTTGCCAATAACATCAACAAAGAACAGAGAGCTGACGCATTCCATAACAGAAACCGCGACAAGAACCGTAACCGGAATCTTGACAAGGATATGGAAATGAACGTCAAGAAGGGCCAGAAGGTTAAGAAGGACGGAAGAGGCGCGTTCATTAAGCCCGATCCGATTCCGGTGAAGAAGGAAGATCCGGATGAAGTAAAGACCATCGTGATTCCCGAGGTTATCACGATTAAGGAACTGGCCGATAAGATGAAGCAGAATGCTGCCGCCATCGTTAAGAAGCTTTTCTTAAGCGGCAAAATCTGTAACGTCAACACCGAGCTTCCGTTTGAGGAAGCCGAGCTTCTTGCTCTTGATTACAACTGCATCGTCGAGAAAGAGCAGATTGTCGATGTCGTAGAAGAACTCATGCGCGATACCGAGGACTCCGAGGATACGCTTGTGAAGCGTCCTCCGGTTGTCTGCGTAATGGGTCACGTTGACCACGGTAAAACATCCATTCTCGACAAGATCCGTTCGACAAATGTTACAAGCCGTGAGGCAGGCGGAATCACGCAGCATATCGGTGCTTATCAGATTGAAATCAACGGCGAGCTGATTACGTTCCTTGATACGCCCGGTCACGAGGCATTTACCGCCATGCGTATGCGCGGCGCCATGGCAACCGATATCGCGGTGCTTGTTGTCGCTGCCGATGACGGTGTCATGCCGCAGACAATCGAGGCCATTAACCATGCGAAAGCGGCAAATGTGCCGATTGTCGTTGCGATCAACAAGATGGATAAAGAAGCGGCCAATCCCGACCGCGTGCTTTCCGAACTTGCCGACCAGGGTCTTGTTTCCGAGTCCTGGGGCGGTGATGTCGTAACCGTACCGGTTTCCGCTAAGACCGGCGAAGGCATTCAGAGTCTTCTTGAGATGATTCTTCTTACCGCAGAGGTTCAGGAGCTTCGCTCCAATCCGAACCGTAAGGCAAGAGGCATTGTCATCGAAGCTAAGCTTGATAAGGGCCGCGGCCCCGTTGCAACCGTACTTGTGCAAAAGGGTACGCTTCGCGTCGGTGAAAACGTGGCAATCGGTTCTTCGTTCGGTAAAATCCGTGCAATGATCAATGATAAGGGTCAGAAGGTTACGACGGCACTTCCGTCAACGCCTGTCGAGATTCTCGGACTGAACAGTGTTCCGAATGCAGGCGATACGCTTGTTGCGACAACCGGCGAGAAGGAAGCAAGAGAGATCGCCGAAGCTTTCATCGCACAGCATAAGGAACAGCTTATTCAGGAGACCAAGTCCAAGCTTTCGCTTGAAGGTCTGTTTGATCAGATCAAGGCCGGCAATGTGAAAGAACTGAATATCATCGTCAAGGCCGATGTGGCAGGTTCCGTTGAGGCCGTTAAGCAGTCTCTTACGAAGCTCAGCAACGATGAAGTTGCCGTTCGCTGCATCCACGGAGGCGCAGGTAACATCAACGAAAGCGATGTCATCCTTGCAAGCGCAAGTAATGCCATCATCATCGGATTTAACGTTAAGCCCGATGCGGTTGCTTCCGACACGGCCGAACGCGAGAATGTCGACATCCGGTTGTATTCCGTCATTTACAATGCTATCGATGACATTGAGCTTGCCATGAAGGGCATGCTTGATCCGGTATATGAGGAAGTCGTCACGGGACATGCGGAAATCCGTCAGCTGTTTAAGGCAAGCAATGTCGGAACGATTGCAGGTTCCTACATTCTTGACGGTAAGATTCAAAGAGGCAGCAAGGCCCGTATTACACGTAACGGCGAGATTATCTTTGACGGCAATATCGCTTCCTTAAAGCGTATGAAGGACGATGCGAAGGAAGTTGCCGCCGGATATGAATGCGGTATCCTTTTCGAGAAGTTTAACGACATTCAGGAAGAGGATCAGGTGGAAGCCTATATCATGCAGGAAGTTCCCCGCAAGTAGGCAGAAAGCAGGTTGTTTTGAGAAAGAACAGTATTAAAAATACCAGAATCAATCAGGAGGTTCAGAAGGAACTGAGCAGCCTGATTCTTCTGGAGGTGAAAGACCCCCGAATTGCGCCTATGACATCCGTTTCGGATGTCGAGGTCGCACCGGATTTGAAATCCGCGAAGGTTTACATTTCCGTATTGGGCGATGAAGAAGTGAAAAAGGAGACGCTTAAGGGCTTAAAAAGCGCAGCGCCGTTTTTGCGTTCATGCCTTGCCAAATCCATGAACATGCGCAACACGCCCGAGCTTCGTTTCGTTTTGGATGAATCCTTTGAGTACGGCATGCATATGAACGAGTTGATTTCTTCTTTGCATATTTCGGAAGAGGATGACAGGGATGAGGAGGAAGGCAATGGCTGATTATTTGGATGAAATGATCGGCGATGCCAAAACAATTGCCGTATCCGGTCACATCCATGCGGACGGCGACAGCGTAGGCGCCGTGCTTGCCGCATATCTTTATCTGAAGAATGCTTTTCCGGGAAGAACCGTCCATCCGTATCTCGACGGCGCTTCCAAGAGCTTTTCGATGCTTTCGGGACTTTCGGATATCGATTCCGTTTTTACGGTCCCGGAAGAGCCGTATGACCTTTTCATCAGTCTTGACTGCGGCAGCTCCGACAGGCTTGGAAAATGTGAACCCTTATTCCGCGCGGCAAAGCATACGATTCAGTTTGACCATCATATCACGAATACGGAATTTGCCGAGGAGAATTATGTCAATTCCGCTGCAAGCTCCACCTGTGAAGTCCTTTTCGATTTCATGCGTAAGGATATGATCGATCTGCCGGTTGCGGAGGCTTTGTATACCGGAATCCTGCACGATACAGGCGTTTTCAAGTACAGCTGTACTTCCGAGAAAACGATGTGCACGGCGGGCTTTCTGATGAGCCGCGGCATTGACACCGCTGCGCTCATTGACCGCACATTTTACATGAAAACGTTTTCCCAGCTGAAGACGTTAGGCTATGCGCTGAACAAATCCGAGCAGGTGCTCGGCGGAAAGATGGTGCTTTCCGTTCTGACCGCAGCCGATATGAGAGCAATCGGCGCAACCGTAGCCGATACGGAAGGCATCGTAAGCGAGCTTCGCACGACCGAAGGCGTTGAAGTTGCCGTATTCGTTCGCGAAGATGCGCCCGAGACCTACAAATTCAGTTTAAGAAGCAACGGACGCGTGGATGTTTCTTCGATTTCCGCCAGCTTCGGCGGAGGCGGA
The DNA here is from genome assembly GCA_902797475.1 of uncultured Lachnospiraceae bacterium. Classification (GTDB taxonomy): domain Bacteria; phylum Bacillota; class Clostridia; order Lachnospirales; family Lachnospiraceae; genus ISDg. Next base: position 3,261 of record CADBTG010000246.1, read on the forward strand.
CACCGTCTTGCTTCCGGATTTACGGCAAAGGGGAATCTGGAGAATATTCTGACGGAAGTTTACGCCATGGTTATGCTTCAGTTGTAAGAATGAACGGAATACTAATTGTCAACAAAGAAGCCGGTTTTACCTCTTTTGATGTGATTGCAAAACTGAGAGGCATTCTCGGCATGAAGAAAATCGGACACACCGGTACGCTTGATCCCATGGCAACCGGTGTTTTGCCCGTTTTATTGGGCAATGCGACGCGCATTTCGGAATATCTGACCGATTATGACAAATGCTACATCGCCGGTGTGAAACTCGGCATCACGACCGATACCGAGGACATCACGGGCACCGTGCTTTCGGAAAGACCGGTCAGCGTGACTGAAGAGCAGCTTAATCAGGTGATTCCTTCATTTCTCGGGAACATCATGCAATTAACGCCGATGTATTCCGCCAGAAAGGTGAACGGGCAGAAGCTTGTCGACCTTGCGAGAAAAGGAATTACCGTAGAACGCGAAAAGAAGCCGGTTTGCATCAAAGAACTGTCGGTATCTGATTATTCCACGGCTGAAGGAACGTTTACGCTTCGGGTTTTGTGTTCAAAAGGCACTTATGTCAGAACGCTTTGCCATGACATCGGCGAGGCACTTGGTTGCGGCGCCTGCATGACATCGCTTAATCGCATCAAAACCGGCCGATATGAACTCTCGGAAGCCCATACACTTTCGGAGATTGAAACCGCTGTCAAAAGCGGTCATATTGACGAAATCATCTATCCTACCGATTCCGTATTCACGGCCTATGAACGTGCCGATGTTACGGAGGAAGGAAAGAAGTTTCTTCTGAACGGAAACCCGTTAAAACCGGAACACCTTCAGAAGCCCTGTAAAACAGAAAAGATCAGAGTCTATTCGGACGGTTGCTTTGCGGCACTTTATGAACTGCGAAACGGCATCTACCGTCCCGACAAAATGTTTTTAACCTAACTGCGATGAAATACTACGATTCCATTGAACAATATAATGCCGAACCCTGCGCTGTCATGATTGGCAAATTCGA
>CADBTG010000247.1 GCA_902797475.1 uncultured Lachnospiraceae bacterium
GTACTCAAGCGAGTAGGTTTCCGAAATGGTTTCGCAGGGAAGCTTACCCTTCTTGCGTGCCAGCACGAAAGACTTGTGAAGGTTGTATGCAATCGGCGCGCCGAAAATGAAACCGCGGGACTCGGCACCGACAATCGCGTCAAACTCCACGCCCTTAAGAAGCTTCTGGATGCTGTCGATTGCAAGCTTCAGCCCGTCGGGATCCTGAATGACACTTGTTACATCGCGAAACATAATTCCGGGCTCCGGAAAATCCGGAATGGTCCTTACATATTCTTCAATCTTCTTTCTCATGGCGCAAACCCTCTTTTTCCCAAATTCGCGGGTTCTTTTGTGCGAAAATGCATTTTCTCACAAATACCCATTCTAAAAATATGATTATAGCACCAATTCCGTTTTTCTACAACAAAAAATATCCCGGGCAGTTGTCCGTAACTGCCCGGGATACACTGTCTGACAATTATGTTTTATCGAATCCGAATTTCCTCGCCGTTGATGCATATGCTCTGAATCCGTTCAAACGGAACCAAACGGAATATGCCATCTTCCGAGAATCCGCTCAAAAGGTTATAATAAAATGCTCCTTCAGTCCCTTCCCGGGAGGAAGATGCCCACCCGTCACTCTGAACGGTCATACCGTTGACCCTCGAATAATGCAGGATCTTTCCGTCATCCAGCCGGATATAATCCAGCGAGAGGGTCTTCCATATGCTATTTTCGTCTGTTTGTAACAGATTCATTCTGAACTCGGATGCCGTTTTAAAATGCACTTCCATGCGAGTCAGTGAAAACAGGATATCCGTCAACAGTATTCCGTCCACCTCTTTATTGACCGAAATAACCTCACTCTTTGCCTCGTAATCATTTGTCCATTCAAAAGTAAGGCCAAGAGTGTTTTCACCGTCAATACATCCGTCGATACACAATTGCATCGGAAGATGACTCAGGTCAACATCGGGATCTTCGTAGGAAATCACAAAGAAATACCAAAGCCTGCCGTCCCGACAGAATGGGGCGCTTCCGTTCATATACCCGCGGGTTATTCCATCCGGAAAAACCGCATTTCCCTTTCCGTGCAGAGGGAAAGGAGGTTCCTTCCCCAGCCATCCGTCCGGCGCATCCAACTCATAATCCGTACGGATTTCCACATAAACCGTATTCTTGTCGCCGATGATATCTTCAAGTGTGAGTTTCAAACTTCCGAACTCTTTGGTGTCCTGAATCGTTACAAATCCGGTTCCGATTTCCTCCTCATTTCCATCTGTTCCGATTAACTCGAGGAACGGTTTCGCCCCGCGTCCTTTCGTCGCCGCGTAAACGGTTCCGACCAAAAGAACAAGCATACAAGCTGCAATCAACACAAGTCGGAATGCTCTCTTACGGGTTCTCCTGCCCTGCGGTGTCCGTCTCCTGTCTGCCTGCTCGCAAACGGGAGAATTCGTAAGAATCCGATCTGCCTCGTTGACGAAACTGTCATCAATTTCGGTTAATGCTTTGTGTAAATCCAATCCGTTCATTATATCCTTCCTTTCTTCCAAGATGCTTCTTGAATTGCTTCTTCAGGTAATATAACTGGTTGCTTACATACTTTTCATCTCTGCCTAATCGTTCCGCAATCTCTGCCACGGAATACAGAAACCAAAACCTTCCCAGAAAAATAGCACGTTTTTCTTTCGACAGATTGCGAAGAAACTCTTCAATCTGTTCTTTCAGCTTTGAATCCTGTTCCGACTCGAACTTTCGATTATCGGGAATGCATTCGGACAGTTCCTCAAAAGATGTCGTCTGAGTATTTCCTCCTCGCTTTTGCGCCAGGTTGGTTCGCAGGCGCTTAAAAGCACAATTCCTGGTCATTCGAAGCAGATATGCCTTCAGGTTTTCAGGAACCGCGGCGGGAATGTTCTTCCACGCGCCCAGGTACACATCATTCAGGCACTCTTCCGCATCCCGCTTGTCCGCAAGAATGCTTTCGGCAATTCTCTGCATCTGTGCTCCGTACTTCTTCTGCAGTTCATTAAGCGCGCGATCTGAACTGCTCCGGAACAGTTCCACAATTTGATTGTCAGTTAACACATTCTCCAAGGACACGGTCTCCTTTCAGCAATAATCGTATCTTACAACCGCTTTCATTAACATAGTTCCGTTTTGAACGGCGGATTTCTTAAACTATACAGATAAAAATGCGGTAAATCAACAAAAACTGTTCTTAACCTTCCCATAAAACTCTTGCGAAATGCGGAAGATTGCGTTAAAATCACTACATACTTGTCGAAAGACATAAATGAGAGGTGAAGCATATGAGCAAGAACATCGACTGGTCAAGCCTCGGCTTCGGTTACATGCAAACCGATTACCGTTACGTGGCTAACTACAAAAACGGCGCCTGGGAGGAAGGCAAACTGGTTACCGATCCCAACGTAGTATTGAATGAGTGCGCCGGAGTATTCCAGTACGCACAGACCGTTTTCGAAGGTCTTAAGGCATATCATACGAAGGACGGCCGTGTCGTTACTTTCCGTCCCGACCTGAACGCTTCCCGTCTTGCCGATTCCGCAAGAAGACTCCGCATACCGCCGTATGATGAGAAGAAGTTCATCGAGGCCGTAAAGGCTGTTGTAAAAGCCAACATCGACTATGTTCCGCCGTTCGGAAGCGGCGCTACCCTTTACATCCGTCCTTACATGATGGGCACGAACCCGGTTATCGGTGTTAAGCCCGCGGACGAGTATCAGTTCCGTATCCTGGTTACCCCGGTTGGCCCTTACTTCAAGGGCGGCGTAAAGCCGATCCGCATCCGCGTATGTGATTACGACCGTGCGGCTCCTCACGGAACCGGCCACATCAAGGCAGGTCTTAACTACGCAATGAGTTTGTATGCAATCGTTGAGGCACATGAGCTCGGTTACGCCGAGAATATGTATCTCGATGCTGCTACCCGCACCAAGGTTGAGGAAACCGGCGGCGCAAACTTCATCTTCATTACGAAGGACAACAAGCTCGTTACCCCGAAGTCTTCGACGATTCTTCCGTCCATCACCCGCCGTTCTCTCTGCTACGTTGCAGAGCATTATCTCGGCATGCAGGTTGAAGAGCGCGAGGTATTCGTTGACGAGCTCAAGGATTTCGCAGAGTGCGGTCTTTGCGGTACTGCAGCGGTTATCTCTCCGGTTGGCTGCATCGACAACCACGGCGACGAAATCTTCCTGCCGAGCGGCATGACCGAGATGGGTCCGGTTTGCACGAAGCTTCGTGAAACCCTTACCGGAATTCAGATGGGCGAGATTGAAGCTCCTGAAGGCTGGGTAGTAGAGATTAAGTAATACCGA
>CADBTG010000248.1 GCA_902797475.1 uncultured Lachnospiraceae bacterium
ATGCGTCAGCTCTCTGTTCTTTGTTGATGTTATTGGCAAAATCGGACTTAATCGAACCGCTGTCCTTACGGCTGTCATTCTTTCTCGCGAATGTCCGCTTGGTATCGCTGTCCTTGTCCTTGTCAAATCCGGCACCGCGGTCAAAACCGCCCTTGCCGAAATTGTCTCTTCCCTGACCGAATCCGGTACCGGGTCTGTTGCCACGGTTAAAACCGGCCTGCTGACCGTCTCGGGGCTGCCTTGTAAAGGTGCCCTGCTGACCGTCACGAGGCTGTCTCTGATAACCGGCCTGCTGTCCGTCACGAGGCTGTCTCTGATAGCCGCCCTGCTGTCCGTCTCTGGGTTGTCTCTGATAACCACCCTGCTGTCCGTCTCGGGGCTGTCTCTGATAGCCGCCCTGCTGTCCGTCACGAGGCTGTCTCTGATAACCGCCCTGCTGACCGTCGCGAGGCTGTCTCTGATAACCGCCCTGTTGACCGTCTCTTGGCGTACGCTCTGCGGGCGCGGTTCTTTCGGTGCGAACCGGTGCGGTTCTCGTAACCGGCTTCACTTCGGTTTTCACTTCCTCGGGTTCAATCGTAACAGGCGTTACGTCTTCCTTCGGCTTCTCTACGGTCTCTTCGGTCTTTTCGGCCTTCTTCTCGGGAGTCTTCTCCTCCTTCACCTCAGGAGCAGGTTCCGTTACAGCGGGTTTCTCCTTGGCCGGAGCCTTTTCCTTCTTCGTGGCAAGACGCACGAGTCTGCCGTCCGGAGTGTAGGCATAGACAGCAGAAATAATGTTTCCGTTCTCATCCTTATCGGGCTTGATACGGAAGCCGTTTTTGTCAAGCGTCAGCTTCTTAAGGTTGCCGTCCGCATCGAAAACGGGACCTGTAATCGGAAGGGGATTCCCTTCAGCGTCCTTTGTATGAACGACGGAACCGTCTTTATAGAAGAGCCGTGTGCTCTTTGCTTCGGGCTTGGGCTCCTGCTTTTTAATCTTTCTTTTTCCGAAAAAGCTTTCCGCGATGGCAATGGCATCGTCGTCAACCATGCTGGTCACGCTTTTGGCGTCGACGCCTTTTTCACGCAGATAACTCATCAGGTCGTTATTTTTGATGCCAAGTTCCTTGGCAAGCTCATTGACCTTGATCTTCGCCATTCGGTATACCTCCAAATTGAATAAGTTGTTGTATTTTCCTCGCGATCCCCTCATCTAAGATCGTGACTGCCGAACGCTCGTTGCATCCGAGGATGCTTCCGAACGTCTCTTTTGTTCCGTAAACGGCAACGGGTGCGCCGTAATAAGTAGCCTTGTCGGTGAGCACTTTTCTCGTTCCCTGTGAGGAATCCTTCGCGATGATGACGAGAAACGCCTTCCCTTTTCGTATGGCATCTTCCGAAAGAAATGTGCCGGAACAGACCTTGCCGGCCTTCTTCGCAATGCCGATCATCGAAAGAACACGGTCCGTCATTGCGTCATCTCCTTTGAAAGCTCCTCATACAGTTCTGCGGAAAATGTGACACCGAGCGAACGCTCGAGCCCGTGAGACTTTCTCGCCTTCTCAAAGCATTCGGATGAATCACACAGATAAGCGCCGCGGCCGTTTTTCTTGCCGGTCTTATCGATGATGACGGTATCCTCGGGCGTATGAAGGACGCGAATCAGTTCCTTCTTCGGTTTCATTTCGCCGCATCCCGTACATTTGCGCAACGGAATCTTTTTTGTTTTAGGCATATTTCCTACCCTTCTACCTGGGATTCTCCCTTAATGTCAATCTTATAGCCGGTAAGACGGGCAGCAAGACGTGCATTCTGTCCGCCGGTACCGATTGCCAGGCAAAGCTGATGGTCCGGAACGATGACTCTTGCAAAATGCTCGTCTTCGTTAACATCAACATAAACGGCCTTTGCGGGAGAAAGTGCGTTCTTGATCAGAACCTCGGGATCCGGACTCCAGTTGATGATATCGATCTTTTCACCGCGAAGCTCGTCTACAACGGCATTGACACGGCTGCTGTTCACGCCTACGCAGGCACCGACCGGATCAACGTTCGGGTTGTAGGAGTAAACGGCCATCTTCGTTCTCTGGCCGGCTTCACGGCTGATGCTCTTGATTTCCACGATGCCGTCGGCAACTTCGGAAACTTCGTTCTCGAAAAGCCTCTTAACAAGATCCGGATGCGTACGGGAAACCGTGATCTTCGGTCCCTTAGGCGTATCCTTTACCTCAAGCACATATACCTTTACGCGCTCGTTAAGGCGGAAGGTCTCGCCGCGAATCTGCTCGGACTCAATCAAAAGAGCGTCCATCTTGCCGAGGTTCAGTGTAACGGTCTTCTCGGTGATGCGCTGTACAACACCGGTAACAACCTCGTGTTCCTTGCCTGCATACTTATCGTAAAGCTGCTTACGCTCTTCCTCACGGATCTTCTGCACGATGGCCTGCTTGGCCTTGCTTGCAACGATACGGCCGAAATCACGCGGAATTACCTCGGTATAAGCCACATCGCCGATTTCGAGCTTCTTGCCCGGGAAACGTACGGCAGCCTCAGCAGGCGTAATCTGCATGGCTTCGTCTTCCACCTCTTCCACGACTTCATAGCCGGAAAGAACCTTGATGTCACCGCTTTCGGGATCGATCTTAACCTGTACGTTGTCCGTCTTCTTGAATTCGTTCTTAACGGCGGCAACGAGCGCGGTTTCAATCGCCTCGAGCAGAACTTCCTTCGGAATATCCTTCTCCTTTTCAATCGTATTCAATGCTTCGATGAGCATGTTCTTGTTTTCTTTGTCCATGATATCCTCCTTCGTAGTATTTTCTGTTTTAAGGCACAAATGCCTGACGGATCATGGAGATGTTCTTTCGGTCAAGAACGAATGATTCTCCTTCCTCCGTAACCGTCACCGTATCGTTATCGAATGCGGTGAGGATGGCAGTCAGTTCTTTTCTTCCGCTGACTGCTTTATACAAACGGATTTCAATCGGCTTGCCGATGTTTCGGACATAATCCTTGTCCTTCTTGAGCGGTCTCGTAAGTCCCGGCGAACTGACTTCCAGGATATACGCTTCCGACACAAAATCCGCTTCGTCCAAAAGATCGCTTAAACGTCTGCTGACTGCCTCGCAATCATCAATGGTAATTCCGCCCGGCTTATCGATATAAGCCCGCAAATACCATTCTCCGGCTTCCTTCTCGAATTCGACATCCACAAGCTCGAAGCCTTTCTCGGAAAGAATCGGAAGAATCAGCTCTTCGGTCTTTTTTTCATACAGTTCTTTTCTGGTCATTGCATCCTCCGAAAAGCAAATGGAAAGGAGTTCCGAACTTCGGAACTCCTCAACATAACCACTAGTAACATCGTTATTATAGCAACTCTAATGAAAAATGCAACCGTTTTCTCGAAAAAAACTAAGCGTTTTCCTCATTTTCCGCTTCTTTTTTGCGGTTTTTGCGTTTCCGAAGCGAGATTCCGCAAAATACACCGACTCCGGCACAGCATAACAGACCGATATAGATACCGAAGCTTTTTAACAATTCCCAAATGAATTCCATGTTAATTCCCTTTCCCGATCAGGATTTTCTCCGATTCGAAAGCTCTTTGACGATATCGTTCCAGTCCACATCACACTCAACCATCAGAACCATCAGGTGGTACAGGTAATCGGCGATTTCGTATTTCAGTTCTTCACGGTCCGGATTCTTCGCGGCAATCGTAATTTCGGTCGCCTCCTCGCCGCACTTCTTAAGAATCTTATCGATACCCTTATCAAACAGATAATTGGTATAGCTGCCTTCCTTCGGATTGACCTTGCGGTCCA
>CADBTG010000249.1 GCA_902797475.1 uncultured Lachnospiraceae bacterium
CAGATTGAAGAGCTTGTAAGGCTCGGCGAGTTGACGAAGAGAGCCTGGGAGAAGGACGTACAGGTCATGGTGGAGGGCCCCGGCCATATGCCGATGGACCAGATTGCCGCCAACATGAAGCTTCAGCAGACGATTTGCATGGGAGCGCCTTTTTATGTGCTCGGACCTCTGGTGACCGACATTGCTCCCGGATACGACCATATCACCTCGGCCATCGGCGGCGCGATTGCGGCTGCGAGCGGTGCGGCATTTTTGTGTTACGTGACGCCCGCGGAGCACCTGGCTTTGCCGAATGTCGACGATGTTAAGCAGGGCATCATCGCATCCCGGATTGCCGCGCATGCCGCGGACATTGCAAAGAAGATTCCGCATGCGATGGATCCCGACAACGCAATGGCGGAGGCCAGAAGAACCTTCGAATGGGAGAAGCAGTGGGAGTGCGCGATTGATCCCGAGACCGCAAAGGCCATTCGAGACAGCCGTGCGCCCGAGCATGAGGATACCTGCTCGATGTGCGGTAAATTCTGTGCCGTAAGAAGCATGAACAAAGCACTTGCGGGAGAGTATATCGACATTTTGTAGGAAGGAGAAGCCATGAAACGATGTGTCATTGTCGGCGGAGCCGATATCCGAAACTATGATGCCGCTGCGGGACTTCTTAAGCCGGATGACTATGTCATTTTCTGCGACAGCGGGCTTAAGCATATGGAAAAGCTCGGGGTGAAGCCCGGCCTGATCGTCGGCGATTTTGATTCCCATGAGAATCCGAAGCTTCCCGTGGAGACTGTCGTGCTGCCCTGCATAAAGGATGACACGGACTCCGTTTTTGCGGCCAAGGAAGCCGTCAGACGGGGCTTTGACGAGTTTCTGTTTCTCGGTGTCATCGGAGGCAGGCTTGACCATACGATCGGCAACGTCTCCGTTCTTTTAAAGCTTCATTCGCTCGGCAAAAAGGCGCTGATTGCAGATGATTACGGACTGATGCAGGTCATCGGGGCAGAGGGGGCGGAGATTGACGACACGTGCCGTTTCTTTTCGCTTTTAAACATCGACGGAACCGCGAAGCACATCAACGTGACCGGCGCAAAATACCCGGTTACGGACGGCGAAATCACAACCGAATACCAGTACGGCATCAGCAACGAGGTGCTCCCCGGACAGACGGCCCGCGTGACGGTCGGAGAGGGACGGCTTCTGCTGATTGAAATCCGTCAGGAATAAAACAAACCCGGAGGGAGTAAACCTTCCGGGTTCTTCTTTTGACAAATGCCATCTCAGCCGAGCGGTTCGGCCGTAATCAGAATTTCGTTATTCGACAGAATGTCCTGTCCGCTCAAAAGCGAGTATGAAAGGCGCGCGCTGACCTTGCCGTTTTCTTCCCAAACGGCGGAAGCCTTGCCGCGAACCGTGAAGGCCAGGACGCCTGCCGAAGTTTCGTAAAGGCAGTCGTGATCCTCGCCGGGGACAACCTTAATGACGGTGCGGATTCCGCCGGAGCGCTTGATCTCGGCGAAATCGTCGCATAACGTAATCGTATGCTTCGTGCCGAGGCCGTCCTCCGCGGTCCGGTAATCGAGCCGGTATCCCGACCCCGCCTCCGTCTTCACGGAATGCACCATGCCGAGGCTTTTGGTCTCAACGGAATCGGCGTCCCCTGTTTCGGAGATGCCGGTTATGGTAATGAGGCAATTCATAGCATTTCCTTTCGCTCAGGAGAGTACCATGCGGTTCACATCCGCCTCCTCGAGTTCACACGGGAGAATCGTGTCGGCAAAACGGCGGAACTGTTCCTCGCCGTCGCTTACGAAGAACCGGTGCGCGGCCGGAGTGTCGTCCGTCTTCAGAAGGTTCTTTTCGGAAAGAAGCTCCGAAAGCTCCTTCGCGGTTTCATAGGCGGGATTGACAAGCGCCACGCCGGGACCGCAGACCTCGCCGATGACATCGGTCAGAAGCGGATAGTGCGTGCAGCCTAAAACGAGTGCGTCGATGCCTTCACTAAGAAGCGGTGTAAGATAGCGCTCGGCCATCATTTTCGTGACGGAATCCGAAGTGAGCCCTTCTTCAACAAGAGGAACAAAGAGCGGGCAAGCCTTGCCGAACACCTTAAGCTCCGGGTTAATGGAAGCAAGATAGCGTTCATACAGGCCGCTCTTGATCGTACCGCTCGTTGCGATGACGCCGATGCGGCCTTTCGCCGTTTTAGCGGCGGCAGCCTTGGCACCCGGCTTCACCACGCCGATGACGGGAACCGGGAACTCTGCGGCAAGCGTATCGAGGGCAAATGCGGACGCCGTGTTGCACGCAATCACGATGGCCTTTACCTCGTGAGAGCACAGAAAACGCGCAATCTGGCGGGAATAGGTTATGACGGTCTCTTCGGATTTGTTACCGTAGGGAACGCGGGCGGTGTCTCCGAAATAGAGCAGGGATTCCTTCGGAAGCCGGAGCATGATCTCCTTGGCAACCGTCAGTCCCCCGACACCGGAATCGAATACACCGATGGGCAGATTATTGGTCATAAAAAAGGTCTCCTAAGTTGCATTACTTCCGGCTTAAGCCCGGAAATTCTCCGGCTCCAAAGCCCACGTCAGACCGGTTACCAGATGCGTGCGCCAGAAGTTGAAATCATGCACGCCGGGGGCCGTCACGAAGGTTGCCGGGACGTCAATCGAATCAAGGAAAGCCTTGAAATCGCGGTTCGGCTGAATCAGGAAATCCTCGGTGCCGCATGCCATGAAGATGTCCGGAATCGCAGCGCCGGAATCCTTCAGGCCCTTCACGAGAACCTCGGGATTGACAGCGGTCTTCGCAGCATTCTGCAGATCACCGAAGATCCAGGCGTAATACTCATAATTGGCCATGCCGTCAGGCATATCGGGTTTGAAAAATGCCAGGCCGTTCTGGATGAGGGCCGAAGAAAGGGCGATGACTTTGCCGAACGTTTCCGGATACGCGAAAGCCGTATGCAAAGCGCCGAAGCCGCCCATCGACAGACCGCCGATGAAGGTGTCCTCTCTCTTATCGGAAAGACCGAAAGTCTTTCTCGTATAATCCACGAATTCCTTCCCGACATAACTCTGGTATTTGCAGCCGGTCTGCGGCTGGTCGAGATAGAAATTGTTGTCGCCGTTGGGCATGAAAAAGTTTACGTTAAATCGGTTTGCAATCTCCCCGAGAGGCGCGTTCGTGAACCAGTCCGTGTCACAGCCGCTGAAGCCGTGCAGAAGATAAACCGACTTGGTCGGTCTCTTAAAATGCGGATTGTTCTCCGAACCGTATGCAACATCGTTGCACAAAACCGCGGTGAAGTGCACCGGGCGGCTCAGCATCTTCGAGAAAAATGTTCCGTTAAAATGTGCCATATCCATAACTCCTTAATGGTAATTCTACTTGAAAATCATATCGCAATCAGCCCGAAAAAGCAAGTCCGAAGGGAGGAACGGTTGCCTTTCCCGGGGGGATTCGCTATAATGGGTTTCGGAAAATGTGAGGCAGACGTGGCATTTGCCGTAAAAACGGGCTGTGCCGGCCTCGCGGAAGGCGGGAAGCAATGAAGGAAAGAGTGGAAATCGAAGCGCATGCCAAAATCAATCTGGCGCTTGACGTGACCGGAAAGCGGCCGAACGGGTATCACGATGTGCGGATGATCATGCAGAGCATTAAGCTTTGCGACCGTGTCGTCATCGAAAGGACGGAGGAAGAGGGCGTGAGCCTCAGGTCCGATTTCAGCGGGCTTCCGTGCGGGAAAGGAAACCTTGCCTATGATGCGGCCGTGTTGTTTTTCGAGCGTACCGGGATCCGTGCAGGCGTTTCGATATTTCTTGAAAAGCACATTCCCGTGGCAGCAGGACTCGCGGGCGGCAGCACCGACGCGGCTGCAGTTCTTCGCGGGTTGAACGAATTGTTTGAGACCGGGCTTTCCACGGAGCAGCTGTGTGAGAAGGGACTTAAGCTCGGCGCGGATGTTCCGTATTGCATCACAGGCGGAACGGCACTCGCGGAGGGTATCGGAGAGAAACTTACAAGGCTTCCGGATGCGCCGTCGTTTCATGTTGTTCTGATTAAGCCGGACGCCTCGGCTTCCACAAAGGAAATATACG
>CADBTG010000250.1 GCA_902797475.1 uncultured Lachnospiraceae bacterium
ACAAGACGCCTTTTTATGCGACGATGGGCGGCCAACAGAGTGATAAGGGCATCATTGTTACCGAGGACGGTGAGTTCGAGGTACAAAACGTCGAGAAGCTTGTCGGTAACAAATACGCGCACCACGGCTTCGTCCGTAACGGCATCATCAAGACCGGTACCATCGGCACGTTCAAGGTTGACCGTGCACTTCGTAACGCGACCTGCAAGAACCACAGCGCGACGCATCTTCTTCAGAAGGCCCTCCGTGAAGTGCTCGGCGACCATGTTGAGCAGAAGGGTTCCTATCAGGATGCAGAGCGTACCCGTTTTGACTTCAGCCATTTCCAGGCAGTTACCGCTGAGGAACTTGCCAAGGTAGAGGATATCGTGAACCGCGAGATCGAAGCCGGTCTTCCGGTTGTAACGGATATCATGGCAATAGAAGATGCGAAGAAGAGCGGCGCAATGGCCCTTTTCGATGAGAAATACGGCGATTCCGTACGTGTTGTCAGCATGGGCGATTTCAGCAAAGAGCTTTGCGGCGGCACACATGTAAAGAATACGAACGAGATCGGTTCCTTCAAGATTGTTTCCGAAGGCGGCATTTCCGCCGGTGTGCGCCGTATTGAGGCCATTACCGCGGCAAATGTGACAACATACTATAAGAAACTCGAAGAAGAGCTCAAAGAGGCCGCAAAGGCCGCTAAATGCGCCCCCGATGCTCTTGCACAGAAGATTTCTTCGATGCAGGACGAGATGAAGAGCCTTGCTTCCGAAGTCGAGAAGCTTAAGGCGAAGATTGCCAACAGCTCCCTCGGCGACATCCTGAATTCCGTTAAGGAAACGAACGGCGTGAAGGTTCTTTGCGCAAGCATTCCGGATGCCGATATGAACGGACTTCGCAATCTTTCCGATCAGCTTAAGGAGAAGCTCGGAGACTGCCTGATTCTTCTTGCTTCCGCAGCGGACGGCAAGGTAAGCCTTGTATCGATGGCTACAGACGGTGCCATCGCAAAGGGCGCACATGCAGGCAATCTGATTAAAGAATGTGCTGCGCTTGTCGGAGGTGGCGGCGGCGGACGTCCGAACATGGCTCAGGCCGGCGGTAAGAATCCTGCCGGAATCGACGCCTGCATTCAGAAAGGTTTCGAAACCGCAGCGAAAATGCTCGGTTAATCGGTTTTCTTTGCATTTTTCATAAAAATTCGTTGACAAATCGAACAAGTATGTTAAAATGTGAGATGTGCTTAACAGCCTATATCATGTCGGAAGTTCCGATGACAGGAAGGGCAGGTGAGAAATATGTCAAGTGTAATCGTAAAAGAAAATGAGTCTTTGGACAGCGCCCTTCGCAGATTTAAGAGAAATTGCGCCAAGGCCGGCATCCAGCAGGAGATTCGTAAGAGAGAGCATTACGAGAAGCCCAGCGTAAAGCGTAAGAAGAAATCTGAGGCTGCACGTAAGAGAAAATTCAAATAAGAATCGAATAGAAAGCTCGGAAGACCTGATTATGTCAGGTCTTCTTTTTTTCTTTCCTATTTCCGGAATATGTGATATAATCAATTCCGTATGTATAACTATTGATGCAGGAGGGTTTGGCGGATGACAGAAGTTTTGGGGAACATTTCCGCAGAACTGCAGAAAAGCATATTCGGAGAGTTTGATTCCTTTGCGAAAATCATCGAACGTTCACTTCATGTAACGATTCTGACAAGGGAAGACGAAATCCGGATTGTAGGTGAGGAAGGACCCGTCAAAAGAGCGAAAACCGTTCTGGAGACGTTAAAGGAACTTGCTGCGAGAGGAACCGCGATTTCCGAGCAGCAGGTCCGCTATACAATCGCAATGTCCATGGAAGGCAAAGAAGAAGCCGTTTTGACGGTGGACTCGGATCTGATCTGTCATACGGTATCCGGAAAGCCGGTAAAACCGAAGACGCTCGGTCAGAAGCAGTATGTCGACAGCATTCGAAACCGCATGATCGTATTCGGTTACGGTCCTGCAGGAACGGGTAAGACTTACCTTGCGATGGCAATGGCCGTAACGGCTTTTAAGAATGACGAAGTGAACCGGATCATTTTGACAAGACCTGCAATCGAAGCAGGCGAGAAGCTCGGATTTCTGCCGGGCGATCTGCAAAGCAAAGTAGATCCTTATCTGCGGCCCTTGTATGATGCGCTTTATCAGATCATGGGCGCGGACAGCTTTCAGAAGAATATGGAGAAAGGCCTGATCGAGGTGGCTCCGCTTGCCTACATGCGCGGCCGCACGCTTGACAATGCCTTTATCATTCTTGACGAGGCACAGAATACGACGCCTGCACAGATG
>CADBTG010000251.1 GCA_902797475.1 uncultured Lachnospiraceae bacterium
CAATAAGAACATCCACTGGTACGGCAGCCGCCGTCTCCCGAAGGAAGTCCTTCAGGCCGTCTGCGGCCGCGAAGCCACCGCCGAGCCACTGCTTCGGTACTTTACGGAGAAGTACTCGAAATATTACCGGCTGTAAGATAAAAAAATAGCGGGGAGTCTCCCCGCCGATGGTTGGACCTTGACATTTTCCTCGTGCCGGTATTCCTTGATTTCTGCGACCGGTTTGGGTGGTAAAGGATTGACAACACATATAAGCCGTGCTACAATGCAATTAACCAAAAGGTTAATTGCATTGTAGCACGGTGATTTCATTTGAAAGTAACTTATGCGAATAAAAGAGTGGAGAAATACTTCACGGACTATGCGAGGCTGAAGCAAAGACTGCCGTTTGAGTGGGTACGGTCCATTAAGAAGCTTATGGATTATTTTATTGCGGCGGATAACTTCGGTGTTTTTCTGTCTTTAGGATTAGGAAAACCGGAGAGGTTGTCCGGATATAAGGCGATTACCTACTCCCTGCATATATCAGCCAATGTTCGGCTGATAATCGAATTAAATGCTACAGAAGAGACCGTTAGACTTTGTGAAGAAGTGGAAGTGGAAGGGGTGAATGATTATCATGGCGGCAAAGAGAACTGGTATATCAATTGATTTGCTTGTCCATCCGGGCGAGGCAATTAACGATATTCTTATCGAGAGAGGGATAACACAAGCGGAATTGGCAACTCGAACGGGGGTGACTCCGGCTTATGTTTGCAATGTCATTTCCGGCAAGAAGGATATCTCAGCAAAGTTTGCTTTAGCCTTGGAATACGCCCTGGGCGTTTCTAAGTCCTTCTGGATTAATTTACAGGCTAATTATGATGCGGAGTTGTTGGAAGCTAATGAATTGGAAACGATTACGGATGAAGAAAGAGGTGCGCGGGAAAGCATAAAAGAGGTTGTAAAGTATCTTCGCGAAACAGGAAAGATGCCCGCAAGGGAAACAGGCGATGCATCCATTATATCAGCAAGAAAAGCTCTTCAGATAAGCAACCTTGCGAATCTGAAGGAACTGGCTCCGGCTGGAGTTATTCGAATGTCTGTAAAATCCAAAACCGACCCATATGTCATGGGGGCTTGGATCAGGCTCTGCCAGATTGCCGGAGAAAGCCGAAGCGTAACAAGTGAATTCAACGTTGACGGGATAGATGAGCTTGTTTCAAAGGCAAAGGCGATTATGTGCTCTTCCGAAGAATCGGTTCAGAAAGCGCTGTCGGATTTGTTTTCGGGATATGGAATTGATTTTTCGGTGGTAAGGAACTTCAAAGGGGCTCCTGTTCAAGGGTACATTTCAAAGAAGAAAGACGGAACCTATCAGATGGTTCTTTCAATTAGGGAATCATATGCAGATATATTCTGGTTCTCTCTGTTCCATGAATTGGGGCATATTATAAACGGTGATGTAACAAAAGCTGAAAGATTCATCGACTATAATGATGATGCGGAAATGGAAGCAGAAGCAGACGCATTTGCAAGTTCGAAGCTGATTGCCCCTGACGCATATGACCTTTTCGTTAAAAATGCAGATTACAGCATCGAATCAATCGAGAGATTCTCGGTCAATCAGAATATCAGGCCTTATATTGTAATCGGACGCCTTCAACGCGAGAAAAGATTGGATTACAGTCGTTATAACTCCGAAAAAGTCTTATATAAATGGGCTTAAGCTACGGAAAGAACCACATCCCGGGAGGATAGTTTACAATGAACGCACCGTATTGGATTAAACACAGCAACCTCTTCAGCGCGGACACTTACGAGTGCTCGTGCTGTAAGGCCGTGAAGACAAAGCCCACACGGTTCTGTCCGGATTGCGGCAGGCAGATGAAGGGTGTTAAGGACAGCCCGGACTGGGTTGATGAATTGGAAGCATTTGACGCGTTTTTGGATTAAGTCATCATAGCGTGACGGCAGAAAGATAACTGAATTCTTCTATCGAGGAGGTTTTGCGCGATGGACGCTAGTGCGGTCGCCGGAAGGCTTACCAAACTATTTAAAAACCATATCACCATCTGGATGCTTGCCCTCGGGCTGGTGCTGCTTGCCGTGTCGTACCTGCATATCATTCGGGTGGGAGGAACGTGTGATTACCGTATTATGGAACCCGGGGAGGGCTCCGTTACGGCTGCGCCCTGTGATCCGGAGGATGCCGAACATGTGGCGGTTCTTTCCGTGAAGCATGAAAAGAATTATGTGAAGATCCGCATGACGGCGCTTCGCCCCGGACGGGCTTATGTGAGCTATGATGTGGGAGGCGAACGGACAAATCTGATTCCCGTCTATATCCACAGAACCGGCGTTCTGACGGTGCAGGATTACTTCGGAGCCTGCGGCGGAATGCTTTTTGCGAAGATTCTGCTCTGCCTTTATCTGGCGCTCTGGATTGTGGTATTTGCCTGCAAGCTCCACGGCAGCATGAAGCGAAATCTGTATCAGTACAGAAACATTCTGTATTGCGGCATGATCATCTTCCTGGCGTTTCTGCTGTTCGAGCAGGTTCGAAGAATCGGCAACCCTGACGGAGCGGTTGACATTCTGGATTCCGTGATCAATACATTAGGCACCGTCGCAATGCTGTCGTTCCCGATTCTGGTCATCCTGTCGATACTTGTCATGTGCTCCAACATAAAGCTGATCCGGAAGGAAGGCCGTACCTGGCGGAACATGCTGGCGTTCCTTCTCGGAGTCTTTTTGAGCCTTCTGGCCATCTTGCCGGGTCTGATTTCCTCGTACCTTCAGTGGCACGCGAGCTGGATTGACGTGCACCACTACACGGGTGCCGGACGGTATGTCGGGATGTTCATTGAAAGCCTCGGCGGCATAGCTGCCGTCTATCTCGAGTGCATCCTGGCAGGGACTATC
>CADBTG010000252.1 GCA_902797475.1 uncultured Lachnospiraceae bacterium
AGAGAGATCGGAAACGAAGTGCTGACGGTGTCACATTTGTCTAAGACGATTGACGGCGTTAAGATTCTCGATGACATTTCGTTCGTGGTCGGACGGGAAGACAAGATTGCATTTGTCGGCGGCAACACGCTTGCGGCAACGACTTTGTTTAAGATTCTCGCAGGAGAACTTGAGCCCGACAGCGGCGAAGTCAAATGGGGCGTTACGACGACACAGGCTTATTTCCCGAAGGACAATACCGAACTGTTCCGCGGCAGCGAGTCCATTGTGGACTTTTTGATGCCGTACTCCCCCGAAAAGGATGTCACGTATGTGCGCGGCTTCCTCGGACGGATGCTTTTTGCAGGCGATGACGGCGTGAAGCCGGTTAACGTTCTTTCGGGAGGCGAGCGCGTCCGCGTCATGCTTTCCAAGATGATGATCATGGGCGCCAATGTCCTGATCATGGACGAGCCTACCAACCACCTTGACATGGAGTCGATTACCGCACTCAACAACGGCATGATGAAGTTCAGCGGCGTGGCACTGTTTACCTGCCTTGACCACCAGTTCATTCAGACCGTTGCAAACCGGATCATGGAAATCGTTCCGGGCGGCACGCTCATCGATAAGGTGACAACATACGACGAATACCTCGAGAGCGACGAGATGGCGAGAAAGCGTCAGAAGCTTGCCGTAATCGAAGAGGAAGACGACTAAAAGGGAACAGGATGAAATTACTCGGAGAACAATTCATTGCGACGGCTGAAGGCGATCCTTCCGTATTGGGCGCTACCGCTTCGGGAAGCTACGTGAATTACGCGGTTGCGGTTCCCGGCGCGGCAGAGGTCACTTTGCATGTCTTTGACGGCAGGGCAAAGAAGCCTTTGTACAGCATCGTTCTTTCGGAAGAGGACCGTTACGGGGATATCTTCTCCGTGAAGGTGGCGGATAATAAACCGGACCGGACTTATCTCTACGAGACCAAGGGAGAGCGGTTCCTTGATCCGTATGCCAAGCTTGTTCTCGGCAGAGATCATTTCGGAAAGAAGCTGACCCGCTCGGAGCGTAAGGCATTGAGAAGCCCTGTACGGTTCCATGAGTTTTCGTGGCGGCAGGACCGTCATCCGTGCATTCCGTTCTCGGACATGCTTCTTTATAAGCTTCATGTCCGCGGCTTTACGATGCAGGCCGGCGTCGGGCACAAGGGAACCTATCTCGGCGTTGCCGAGAAGGCGGAATACCTTAAGGAGCTCGGAGTCAATGCGGTGCTTTTGATGCCCTGTACCGAGTTTAATGAGATTGAAGAACCGGAAATCAATGAGGGAATCCCCGGGTTTTACAGCTCACCTTTCTACAGGAGTAGTACGTATAAGACAAATGAGGATTCCGACGAGGATACGGAGCCTGTCGTAAAGCCCGACATTCCGCTGCGCGTGAATTACTGGGGCTATGCAGACCATTATTTCCTGTTTGCGCCGAAGGCCTCCTATGCTTCGAATCCGGAGCGCGCGGATGCGGAATTCAAGACGATGGTCCGCAAGCTTCATTCCCTGAATATCGAGGTTCTGATGGAGCTGAATGTTCCGGCGGGAACCAACCGCTCGATGGTGGTGGACGCCCTTCGTTTCTGGGTCCGTGAGTACCATCTGGACGGCTTCCGGATCAATCCCGGTGAGACCGACCCGATTCTTCTTGCAGGCGATCCGTATCTATCGGGCACCAAGCTTTTGGCGAACGGATGGGACATCGGAACGATTTACCAAAGAGACCGGATTCCGAATTATATCACGCTGGCGGAATTCCATGACGGATTCCGGGACGATGCCCGTCGTTTCTTAAAGGGAGATGAGGGCATGGCCGGCACATTTGCCTCGCGTATCATCCGTCACCCCGACCGTTCTGCGGTCATCAATTACATCACGGATCACAATGGCTTCACGCTTTGTGACCTTTATATGTACGATGTCAAGCATAATGAGCAAAACGGCGAGAACGGGCACGACGGAAGCAATTACAATTACAGCTGGAACTGCGGAGCCGAAGGCCCCGACCGGAGAAAGCGGATTCGCGACCTCAGGCTTAAGATGAAGAAAAATGCCATGCTGTCGATGTTCCTTTCCCAGGGCGTTCCGATGATTCTTGCGGGCGACGAGTTCGGTAACACGCAGGAAGGCAATAACAATGCATACTGTCAGGACAATCCGACAGGCTGGGTTTCCTGGGGCGAGGCCAGGAAGAATGCGGAGCTTTTGGCATTTGTCAAAAAGATATCCGCGCTTCGTTCCGAGCATCCGGTGCTTCATAATCCGGCAGCTCTTCGTGGAACGGATTATCTTTCCTGCGGCTGTCCCGATGTTTCGATTCACGGCAAGACGGCCTGGAGACCGGATGACAGTCCGTACAACCGTACGCTCGGCATCCTTTTGGGCGGGGAATTCGTCCGGAAGAACAGAGACGAAAGCGACGACAGTTTTTACCTGATTTTCAATATGTACTGGGAGGAGCAGACTTTCGATATCCCCCGGCTGAGCGGCGGCAGAACGTGGAAGCTTGTGCTTGCAACGGATCCGGCGCTGACACCTGCGGAGATAACGGAAGACAGACTGACGGTTCCGAGAAGAACCATAGCAGTTTTGCAAAGCGTAAAGAACGATGGCACAAAAAAAGCACAGCGGAAAAAAGCAAAATAATTCGCCGAAGTATACCAAGTCCGTGAAGAAGCCGGAAACGATTCAGAAGGAAGCGAAGATTTCCCGGGATCAGAAACGGAAGGAAAGAGCGGTTCCGGCTGTTTCGCCTGAACCGGAGCGCGGAAAAGGCAGGATTTCTTTCCCGGCAATCGTCCTGAAGATTGTCCTTCTTTTGGTGACGACGCTCGGCCTCTGCGGCATTGTATTTTTCAATCCGGAGACGAGCGGTCGGCAGTCAC
>CADBTG010000253.1 GCA_902797475.1 uncultured Lachnospiraceae bacterium
ATCGGCCGCTTCGGGAAGAACGGAGAATTCCTCCGGAACAGTTGTGATTTCCGGGCTCATGGGAGGACATTCCGGTGCCGGGGAAGCAATTTCGGGAACAAGATGATCTTCTTCCGGTAATCGATTGTATTCATCCGGTATACGGTTATATTCCATAAATTCCTCCTTGATGCAGAGTTCTTAACGAACCGTGAATCAGGACTTGTCGGTATGGATATCGAGCTGCGGGAACGGGCACTCCACGCCGAGCTTTCGGAAGCCAAGCAGGAGATCGTGGTTCAGAATCCGCGCGCCGGAATAGATATCTTTTTCGTCCACATTTACCACGAAACGGAGAACGACCGCGCTGTCGGCAAGCGCCTGCACGCCGAGGTATTTCGGGGGTTCCTTCATGACATCGGGATGCTTTGCGAAGATTTCCTCCACGAGCTTCGGAATGCCGGCCTCAAGCTTCTCGAGATCGGTCTGATAAGGAATCGCAATGTCGCTGATGCTTCGGGAAGGCTTGTCGGAGCGGTTCAGGATGTTCTGCATCGCGGAATTGTTGACAATCTTAACGTTTCCGCCGGGGTCGGTAATGCAGGTGGTGCGGATGCCGATGTTGGTCACGGTTCCGCGGAAGCCGCCGACCTCCACGATGTCGCCGACATTATACTGATTCTCAAACAGCATGAATGTTCCGGTCACAACGTCGGCAATCAGGCTCTCTGCGCTGAAGCCGATGACCAAAGCTAAGATTCCGACGCTGGCAACGATCGTCGAAACGTTGCAGCCGAGAATCGAGAGACCCCAGCATAAGATGACGATGGCGGTCACGTACTTTAACATGCTTGATACGATTGAAAGCACGGAGCGCACGCGGTGATTCTCGGGCTCGAACAGGCCGAGAATGAACACGAGCAGTGTTTCGACAAGCAGCACGCCGCATACCATGCACAGAAGGTACAAAAGCTTAACAGCCTGGAAATCACCGAAGGCATCCCCCAGATCGTAGAAATCAATCCAATCGCCAATCCATCCGACGAGAAATGCGATTGCCAGAACGGCAAAAAGCACAATCATGCGAATCAATACAGGTTTTTTGTTATTCATGAAACGGCCTCCTCTTTGCGTAAATCAAACCCGCCTTTTCAGGAAAGGCGACGATTTGTTATAAAATCAGTATAGCGCAAATAAGAGGAGACAACAAGATTTTCGGGGCTTTGCCGAAGGAAAATGGGACGCTTCCCGGGGTGCCCGAAAAAACGCAACATATTCTTGCATTTCCCCTCGAATATTGTTTTTTCACAATGTTTGTGGTACAATTTATCAGAATGAGTTATTCTGCGCAGGAGGTAAATGATGGCATACACGGCTATGTACCGCAAGTTCCGTCCGGACACCTTTTCGGAAGTAAAAGGCCAGGACGATATTGTGCGTACCCTGAAGAATCAGATTCTGTCCGAACGCGTCGGCCACGCTTATCTCTTCTGCGGGACGAGAGGCACCGGCAAAACTTCCGTCGCGAAGATTTTCGCACGGGCAATCAACTGCCTGAATCCGAAGGACGGAAATCCGTGCAACGAGTGCGCGGTCTGCAAGAACATCCTCTCGGGCAGCTCGATGAATGTGGCGGAAATCGATGCCGCCAGCAACAACAGCGTGGACAACATCCGCGAGATCGTGGACGAGGTCCGGTATTCGCCGACCGAAGGAAAGTACCGCGTGTACATCATTGACGAGGTTCATATGCTCTCTCAGGGCGCTTTCAACGCGCTTTTAAAGACACTCGAGGAACCGCCGTCGTATGTTGTATTTATCCTCGCAACGACCGAGGCGCACAAGATTCCGATCACGATTCTTTCGCGGTGCCAGCGGTATGATTTCAAGCGGATCCGGATGGAGACGATTGCCGACCGGCTGATGGACCTCTGCGGACGCGAGGGCATCACGGCCGAGGAAAAGGCGATGACGTATCTCGCCAAAGCGGCTGACGGATCGATGCGTGACGCGTTAAGCCTTTTGGAACGCTGCGTGGCATTTTACTACGGACAGGAACTTACGTACGACAAGGTGCTCGGCATTCTCGGCACGGTCGACATGGAAGTGTTTGCGAAGATGCTTCGTTACGTCCGGGACGGAAATGTCTCGGCATGCATGAAGCTTCTCGACGAGCTGGTCATTGCGGGGCGCGAGCTTTCGCGTTTCGTTGTGGATTTTACATGGTATATGCGAAACCTTCTGCTGACAGCGGGAGGCGGGGACGTGCAGGATATCCTTGAGGTGTCCGGCGAGCAGATGGAAATCTTAAAGCAGGAGGCGCAGGTCTTTACGGAAGCTGAGCTGATGCGGTTCATCGGAATCTGCTGCGAGCTGACGAACAAGATCCGTTATGCCACTCAGAAGCGCATCCTGATCGAGATGGAATTCATGCGCATGTGCCGTCCCGAAAGCGATACGGATAACGATGCGGTGCTTGCAAGAATCCGAAAGCTTGAGGAAACAACCGAAACCCTGAAGCGTGAGGGCGTGGCGATTCCGAGCGCGGAGACCGCGGCGGAGCCCGAGGAGGAAGCACCGGTTGAAGTACCGGTTGCATTGCCCGAAGATCTGAAAAGAATTGCGCAGGACTGGAAGGGAATCGTGGAGAGCTTCCCGATGCCCGGCAGACTGTCCCTGTTAAGCGCAAAGCCCTGCCCGGCAGGAGAGAACCGGCTTCGGATTCTCTTCGCCAACAAGACCGACCACTGCTACATGGACCGTGACGCGCGTAAGGAAGAGCTTCGGAAGCTGATCGCGAAGATGGTCGGCGTCAACATTGAAGTCGAGATGGCTTATGAAAGCAATGCGGAAGCGTTCCGCAAGGAAGCGGATATTACCGTTTTGAATGAAAGACTGAACGGATTTACGATTACACAGGAGGATTAGACAAATGGCAAAAAGAGGCGGATACGGCGGTGGCATGATGCCCGGCAACATGAACAATCTGATGAAGCAGGCACAGAAGATGCAGCGCCAGATGGAGGAGAAACAGAAGGAGCTTGAGGAGAAGGTTTGGGAAGCTACGTCGGGCGGCGGTGCCGTTAAGGTACGTGTTTCCGGACAGAAGGAAGTCGTCGGAATCGAGATTGCTCCCGAGGTTGTGGATCCGGACGATGTCGAGATGCTGCAGGACCTCATCATGACGGCTGTTAACGAAGCGCTTCGCACGATGGAAGCGGAGAGTGCCGAGATGATGAATGAAATTGCCGGCGGAATCGGCGGACTCGGCGGTTTCGGCGGGCTGTTCTGATTCAGACAGGATAAGGAATGGAATATTACAGCGAACATATCAGCAAATTGATTTCAGAACTGGGGAGACTTCCGGGAATCGGGACAAAGTCTGCCCAGCGCCTCGCATTTTTCATCATCAATCAGCCGAAGGAGCAGGTGGAAAAGCTGACGGAGACGATGCTTTCCGCGCGGAACAATGTAAAGTACTGCAAGACCTGCTTTACGCTGACGGACCGCGAGGAGTGTCCGATTTGCGGCAGCCCGAAGAGGAACCATAAGGTAATCATGGTCGTCGAAAACCCGCGCGACCTGGCTGCTTATGAGAAGACCGGGCAGTACGACGGTGTCTACCATGTATTGCACGGGGCGATTTCCCCGATGCTCGGGATCGGGCCCGGAGACATTAAGCTCCAGGAGCTGATGGTGCGTCTGCAGGGCGACGTGGTCGAGGTAATCATTGCAACCAATTCCGGCGTGGAGGGGGAAGCGACGGCGATGTATATCAGCCGGCTGATTAAACCGACGGGAATCAAGGTTACGAGAATTGCGAACGGCGTTCCGGTCGGCGGCGATTTGGAGTATATTGACGAAGTGACGTTGCTTCGTGCTTTGGAAGGACGCAGGGAACTGTAATCCCGCGGAGTGTTATGGAGAAATATAAGTGGCAGATTATCGGCGGAGCTTCGGTGCTAGCGGTACTGGTCATTGTACTGTCGGTATACATTTCGAAGCGAAACCGGGACAGAAGAACCTATGAGAATTTCGACGTGATTGGCAAGACGACGGAATTCGCCGAGACGAGTGAGGCGCATTACCTGCCGTCCGCGAAGGGCGTATTCCGTTATACCCGTGACGGCGCCGAGATTGTTGACCGCAAGGGCAAGACGGTTGTGGCGGTTTCCTATAATATGAACCGTCCCTACGGCGACACGTGCGGCAACTCCGCTGCGGTCGGCGAGGTCGGCGGCAAATCCCTGGTCATCATCAATCCGAACGGGGAATCGACACCGATTACGACGGCCTACCAGATTGTGAAGGTGCAGGTTGCTTCGCAGGGCGTGACCGCGGTATGGATGAACAACGGCGATGAGGACTTCATCCGGCTGTACGAAGCGGACGGGACCGTTTTGGTCGACATGAATACGCTTGTTTCGACGAGCGGATTTCCGATTGATTTTTCTCTTTCGAACGACGGCACAAAGCTTGTGACGGCATTTGCCTCGTTTAAAGAAGACCATCTGCAGACACAGCTGTCGTCTTATAACTTCGGTGCTGTCGGCGGAAACTATTACGACGGACTTGTGGCGGTTGAGATATTCGCCGACGAAATGATCGCCGACGTCGAATTTGTCAACAACAATACGATTGCGGCATACGGTGACAAAGGTGTCCGCATCTACGATATGGAAGAAATCGCGGATCTTCGCAAGGAGATTGTCGCGGATGCGCCGATCAGCATGGTTTCCTATTCGGATTCCTGCCTGGCGCTTGTGACCGAAAGCAACGCCGGCGGAGGAAACTTTCTTGTGCGGGTTTACGACCTCGAAGGAAAAGTGTTGGACGAGCGCGGCATTTCGGAACTTTACACCGATTTTCTGATTGACGGAAACGACGGAATCATGTTCAACGAGTCGGAGGTGTATATCTTCCGAATCGGCGGCAGGGATAAGATCCGCGTAAATCTGACGAAGGGCCTCCGTTATGCGTTGGGGCTCGACGGAACGAATGAGTATTTGTTTGTGGGAGACACCTATCTTGAGAGGGTACGTCTCGTGGGGGAGAAGAAATAAGGAGGTAAGACATGAACTGGCTGGTTATTACGTGCATATGCATTCTGGCCGTGCTCGGGCTGATCGGTTTGAAGCTCGGCGTGGTGAAGATGGTGTATTATCTTGTGGCATTTGCCCTCGCCCTGATTCTGACGGCGATCGTTGCACCGATCATTTCGAAGGTGCTCGTTAAGGAAGATTCGCCTTCGGTCATCCGGGTGAAGGAAAAGGTCACGGATAAGCTGAATTTGGACGACATCCATTTTGACAAGACCGTTACGAAAGAGATTTTGGACGACCTGAAGATTCCCGAATCGATTCGCGAAGAACTCGGAATATATAATACGGAAGACTCCTACAAGGATCTCGGTGTGGAGGACGCGAAGGATTATGTGGCGACCTCGCTTGCCACGATTATTCTGCAGGCGGTAGTCTATCTGTTTACGTTCCTCGTGATATGGCTGTTGGTGTTCCTTGCGTTCATGGCGCTCAATCTGATCGCCAAGGCGCCCGGGCTTCGCGCCGCGAACCGGCTTGCCGGCATGACGGTCGGGTTGCTGATGGGAGCGTGCTTCATTTTCATCCTGTTTGTATTTGCGACCGCAACGGCGAACCTCGATATCGGACAGAATATGATGTCCTGCATCGAGCAGAATTCCGTTTTGAAGTATTGGTATGACCACAATCCGTTGAACGGCGGTTTCGTTACGCTGTCCGGAAT
Source organism: uncultured Lachnospiraceae bacterium (assembly GCA_902797475.1). GTDB lineage: Bacteria > Bacillota > Clostridia > Lachnospirales > Lachnospiraceae > ISDg. The sequence goes on from CADBTG010000253.1 coordinate 5,743, forward strand.
TTTGAAAAAGTAAGAGGTAAGGCAATGAATGAGATTTTAAAGAAGTTTCGCGATTTCGGCATCATTCCGGTTGTCCGGATTGACCGCGCCTCGGATGCGGTTGATCTTGCGAAGGCTTTGATCGACGGAGGGCTTCCGGTTGCGGAAGTGACTTTCCGGACCGAGGCCGCAGGTGAAGCGATAGCCGCGATGAAGAAGGCGTATCCCGAGATGCTTCTCGGCGCGGGAACCGTTCTTACGACGGAGCAGGTTGATGCGGCATTGGCAGCAGGAGCCGAGTTCATCGTGAGCCCCGGACTGAATCCGAAGGTTGTAAAGTACTGCCAGGAAAAGAACATCCCCATCACCCCCGGCATCCAGACACCGACTGAGATCGAAGCAGCGCTTGAGCTGGGACTGAAGACCGTTAAGTTTTTCCCGGCGGAGCCGGCTGGCGGTCTGAAGATGATCAAGGCCATTGCCGCTCCTTACGTGGATGTAACCTTCATGCCCACCGGAGGCATCAGCGCTTCCAACGTGCGCGAATATCTGGGATATAACAGAATTATCGCCTGCGGCGGC
>CADBTG010000254.1 GCA_902797475.1 uncultured Lachnospiraceae bacterium
ACAAGGACAAGAATAAAGACCAAAACTGACGCCAATCAACGAAAGGAGGGAGTTCCTACTTGGGGGTAGCATATCACCCCGCGGAACTCCCTCTTATTTTTTTACATAAACTCGGGTGTGTCAAATACGACGCCCTCATTAAGAAGATAATCGACAATCGCCGGCGTGTTGGCCGAAGCGATGTCGTCAATAGTCAGAATTGCATGAATCATAAATGTGAACCTTTCTTTCCTTCATCACGGAGTCAGACTGAACCGCTATCCCCGTCCCCAGGGGTCCAGCAGGATGGCACGGCACGGTGCACCGTCCGATCCGCCGAGGTTAAGCGGTGCCGCATTCAGAAGATAGATGCCCTCCGGCACTTCTGCAAGTCGAATGCCCTCAAGAAGCGTCATATCCGCGCCGAGCAGGATCAGATGCACGGCCATCGGCGCGTCCTCCGGTCCGACCGTTTGCGATTCGTTGCCGAACAGAAGAAGCTTCTCTTTGGCAAATACCATCGCGGCCTCCTCGGTCACAACTGCCTTGCCCTTGATAAGAATTCTGCGGGAGGCATCAATCCCGGAATCGGCGTTGCATTTTTCACGAAAATCCGCTTCCGCTTCACGGGCTGCCTTTATGATCTTTTTCGCATCCTTTGCGGTAATCTCACCGTCGTGCTCCGCCACATAGGCATATCCGACCCACTTCGTCAGGTCGACCTCGTCAATCTTCTTTCCTTCCTCGACAAAATGATACGGCGCATCCACATGCGTTCCGTTGTGCGCGCACATTTTTATGGCCGTCAGATTGCAAGCCGCACCCTCGCTCTTTTTAAGCATGACAATGCGCTCCGGAGAAGGATCCCCGGGATACACGGCACAGCCGAATACTTCCTGGGAAATGTCATAAACCTTTATCGCACCGTTGTCCCCGTCTTCCTCGCCTAACCGGTTCAGAAGGTCCCGGTTCTGCTCAAGCAAATCATATACGGCATCCTCGCTGAGAACGCCGCGCTTTAAATCTGCCGGAAGCTCGCCCCGCTCATCCGCTTCGAAATCGTTCTTCCAGTCCTTACCTGAATAATACCGGTCAAGTTCCCGGATGCTGTCCTGATACTCTTCGAATGCTTCGATGGCTTCCTCGAGGGCGTGAATTCTTTTGTGTGCCTCGTCGAGGATGGCCTCCATTTCGGAGATGCGCTTTACCGCCTTTTCCGTCTTCGTCATGCTTCCTCCTTTTACGCCCTACAGCGTATATTCCGGGGCTTTCAGCCGTTCCGTCATCGCCTCTTTTGAAAGCGGCCTGTCGAAATAAAAGCCCTGAATCACATCGACGCCGAGACTGCTCAGAATGTCAATCTGGGCCTTCTGCTCAACGCCTTCCGCAACGATGTCGAGATGAATGTCATGCGCCATTTTGATGATATATGTCAGTATCGTAATGTCCTTTGCATTGTCATGGTCGACAAACCCTTTGTCAATCTTCAGCGTATCAAACGGCACCTCGCGAAGCAGGGTAAGCGATGAGCTTGCGTTTCCGAAATCGTCGATGGAAACCTTATAGCCGAGCTTATGAAGCGACTCGACAAATCTGCCGAGCACGCCGATTGTGAATTCGTCGCTGCTCTCCGTGACCTCAATCTCAATCAGATTCTTCGGGATGCCCGCCGAGGTTACAACCTCGTCGATATGTGCGGCAAGCTTCGAATCGGTCAGATTTCTTCTTGAGAAATTCACCGAAACCTTCGGCACCGAAATGCCTGAACGAAGCCACTCCGAAATGTCTTCGCAGACTGCCTTGAGGATGCAGAAATCCATCTGGCAGACGGCATCGTTCGCTTCCATGACCGAAATGTATCCGTCCGGGTATATGACCTCTCCGTTATGGTGCCACCTGGACAGCGCCTCCGCCCCGCAGAGCTTTCCGGTCCGGGCATTGACCTTCGGCTGATAGTAAGGCCGGAACTCACCGTTTTTAAGGCCCGCCTGAATGTCGCTCTCGAGCTTCTTCCGCTCGGCAATGGCATCTATAAGCTCCTGCGTCAGCCAGACCACGTCCTCATTGTCCCTCGACTTTGCCGTACTGAGCGCATGACCGCCGAATACCAGAATGTCTTCGCCGTCGAGATCCGTTCTGTCGATGCTGTAAACACCGGCATGCGCGGATACGGAAACATGGTTTTCACGTCCCGTCGTGATATCGGAAAACGGTACCTCGACCCCTTTCAGAACGCCGAGAAGGGAATCCAGGTTGTTCTTTCTGACAATTGCGATGAATTTGTTTCCGTACTGTCTGCCGAGAATCTCGTCCTTCTTAATCTGACTGTTCAGGATGTTCCCGAAGGATGTCAGAATCCGGTTTCCGTTCTCCACGCCGTAGATCCGGTTGATATCCGAGAACTTCCGAAGATCAAAGAACACGGCCGCATAATCCTTCAGATCCGGATTGCCCTTCATGGCATTCAGCCATTCCACGTAACCGTGCTCGTTTGCAAGCCCGGTACGCGCCTCGGTTCGGGAAGCCTTGACCAGTTCTCTTTCCTTGTGGACAACATTTTCGAAAAATACGAGAAGAACCGCCAATCCGACACAGATGTTCATCATGGAGGTACCGTAATGAAAGATCTGGATAATCTCGCCGCAAATCGGCAGAACCAGATAAGAAATCAGAATCAGCTGCTGGCTCAGGCTGATGCTCTTACGGTTCTCTATGATGACAGATGCCATAAGAAACACCGCAAACATCGGAAGAGCCGCTGCAAGCCAATAGAACGGACCGCGCCGGTACACGTTGTCCGCATTGAAATAATAGTACATGCCGTTAAACTGGGATACAGTCACGAGAATCACGGCAACCGAAACAATCACCACAACCGTGATGAACCGTTTCCGGCACGGCATGTCACGCCGGAAATCATAACGCCCGAAAAGGCGCAGCGCCACAATCATCGAATAAAGCTGCGCAAGCAGTGCAATCAGATAGTATACGGCAGCATTCACAATATGCATGATGATGACATCCACCCGGGACTTGCTTCCGTTGTACACATAGAACAGGTACTCACACCAAAGCATCAGCCCGCACGAGATGCTCGCAGCAAGCAGCACTGCCTTCCGAATGCGCAGAGGATCCCTGCTGAGCGAATAAACCAATGCGGTCAGCAGGCAGAATACCGCCTCGAAAATCAGGAAAGATATCTGCGTTGTGAACGGATCAATCATATCTCCTCCTTATGAGGCTGCGCCGGCCTCATAACCTGATATACACCTTCGGAACGATATCATTATACTTCTTTTTTATGATTTTTGCTACCTGTGACTTGTCTTTCAGCCATATCACAGGCAAGCGGTCACATTTGTCATTTCATTTTGACTTACTATCTTACAGTTTTCGGAAAATAATACGCCTGACGTCACGCCTCTTTGCTGCTCGGTGATGCAAAGAGTATCGTCGTAATCTCCCGAACGTCGCGGTGCTTCAGCTTTCGCGGCTCAAAACGAATGACACCGTATACGAGCTGCATCACAAACCCGGCGCCGACGGTGCCGATCAGCGTACCGATTCCGATCGGTCCGCCGAGAAGCCAGCCGAACACCAGGACGACTGCCCACAAAAGGATTTCGACAAGGCCAATCGGAAGCCGGGGCATGCGCTTTCCGAGTCCGACAAGCAAAGCGTCCCGCGGGCCGCAACCCTGCTCGCTTTTCATATAGATTGCCATTCCGAGTGCCATGAAGACAAAACCGCACAGCATGATGAAAATGCCGAGAACCGTGTTCTTATTCTCCGCAAGCGGATTCAGGGTATTGAACATCTGCACGAAATTGCCGGTCAGAAGCGCATCAATGACGGTGCCGTAGCCGAT
>CADBTG010000255.1 GCA_902797475.1 uncultured Lachnospiraceae bacterium
AAAAAAAAAAAAACGCACAGGCAAAACCTGCGCGTTTCTAATTCTATAATGCTTTTTTGATTGCTGCAAGCAGCTCGTCAAACTCGTTGAATGCCTGCAAATCCGGGTTGTCGGCGATGATTTTGTCGGTGCTCTTGAACAGGAATCCCGCTTTGGAAGCGCGAATCATGTCAATATCGTTGTAGCTGTCACCGGCCGCAATCGTGTCAAATCCGATGGACTGAAGCGCCTTCACGGTCGTAAGCTTGGACTGCTTGCACCGCATCTGATAGCCCGTTATCATTCCGTCCTCTCCGACCTCAAGCGTGTTGCAGAAAAGCGACGGCAAACCAAGCTTTTTCATCAGCGGATGTGCAAACTGGTCAAATGTGTCGCTCAGAATCACAACCTGCGTCAAATCGCGGAGCTCGTCTAAGAATTCCTTCGCGCCGGGAAGCGGATCAATCGTCGAAATGACCTCCTGAATCTCCTTCAGGCCAAGCCCGTGCTCCTTTAAAATCCCGAGTCTCCATTTCATGAGCTTGTCGTAATCCGGCTCGTCTCTTGTGGTTCTCTTAAGCACCGGAATGCCGCTTGCTTTGGCAAATGCGATCCAGATTTCCGGTACCAGAACACCTTCCATATCAAGGCATACAATATTCATACATACATCCTCTCTGCCGAGTCTTTACCGTCCGCGAGGTGATTCGAACACCCGACCTACCGCTTAGGAGGCGGTCGCTCTATCCAGCTGAGCTACGCAGACACTTTATAATTCAGACTTCCGGACATCCGAAAGCCTTCCTTATCCTATCCCATTTGTCCGAATCTGTCAATCCGAAAAACCTGTGCGGGCAGGCTCTTTGTCGAATTCGATCCGGCCCTGCAGCCATACGATTCCGCGGAACCGACGGCCGGGTTCCGGAACGCCGACAACGTTGGCTGCGTTCACGCAAAGGCCGAACACAATATGATTGCAGCTGATATCCATCTGGTAGACGCGCTCTCTTGTGAAAACGTTGGTGCATTCACGGACGCGGATGATATTTCCCAGAATCCGGTATACTTCGCTCTCGAGTCCGTACGGCGCGAAGGACGTGTCGACGATCGAGAAGATGTCCTCTTCCTTCAGTCGCTCATTGACCATGGAAAATGCGTCGATTTCCTTGTGGGTAAGCGAATCAATAGCGTCCAGATCGCCCTTCTTGGCATCGGCCATCATTTTGGCATACTGTAAAATCTCCTCGCCGGCCGAGCGGACTTCCTCTTCGGTCTTCAGGGTCGGGAACAGAATCGTTCCTTCGAGGGCGAGCGCCGACAGCTTCACGGGATGAATGAAAACGTCCTCGCCGCGGCTGCTGACCCTAAGATAGTCCACGGCGTTTTGCAGATTGAAGATCAGCGACACGCCGACCCGGTAATCTTCGCAGATGACACCGTAGGAATCATTTTCGCTTTTTTTGCTGATGAAGGACTCTTCCTCGCTCGTGACAATGTTGGACCGGTAATACGGAAAATAGTGATCGACATGGAAATGGTCGTCCTCATCCATCCGGCCTCTGACCGTGATGCCGAAACCGGGGCCGACATCGCTGCAATACTCTACATATTGTTCGTCACTGTGCTTGTCAACACAAATCATAGAAGTTGTATTCGCATAACGGATTACGTTATTAAGCAAACGCTCTTCCTTGTCTTTCGTGTCGATCTCGCTGAATCCTATGCTTTTTAAGTAACTGTGCATATGTGTTTCGTTCTATCCTCTATAAATAATGCGTTATTTTATGAAAAACCTTCTTTCAGAACCGAAAAGGGCTGTTCGAATACTCGTTTTTGCCCGAAAATCGGCTCTGAGAGCACCCTTTCGGAGCGGCCGGCTTCACGGCTTCGGGAACATCAGCGGACTGTCCCGGCGAGCCTCTTAGGTCCGGCTTCAGGATCCCGTGTTACATCGACTGAATCGTTTCGATGGACTCTCTGGCCTCTTCAAGAACCTGACGCTCTTCGTCGGAAAGAATGACGAAGGTGTTCCCCTTGATGACTTCCTTCACGTACGTGTAGCAGCCCTCACGGTTGTGCATGCTTGTCATGATGAAACCGTCGTTGTCATCATTTAACAGGCAGAGGCTGTAGCTCAGCTTTCCGCCCATCTCGGCAAAGGCGTCATAACGGTGGATGGCAATCTTCTTAAAGGAAGTGTCTCTGGCATCTTCCAAAATCTTGACGCGGTCGATGGTATCATCGATTCGGTCATTCAGTGTATCAATCTGCTTAAAGCGTGAGAGGATTCTCTCCTCAAGACTCTTGCCGTTGCTGCCCCGCATGAAGTCGCGATAGCGCTCCTTCAGCTGATTGTATTTCATGACCATAACCATATTGAAGAAGATCAGGCCGAGAAGCAGCACAAGTATGACGACAATCATGATTTCGGAATTGATTCCCAATTCATCAAACATAGCTTTCTCCCTCCTTGCCTTACATTCCCGGAACGCCGAGCATGTCCATCAGGCGTTCGAACTCATCGGCGGAATAATACTCAATCTCAATCCGCCCGGTGTTGCGGTCTTTTCTCTTAATGGAGACCTTCGTTCCGAGGCAGCGCTTAAGGTTCTCCTCGTAGCGCTTGTAAACCGCCTCCTCCGAAGCGTTCTTCGGCTTTTCCTCCTTGGGAGGAGCAAGCAGTTTCTTGACATAAGCCTCCGTTTCGCGGGTGCTCATGCCCTGCTTCACAACCGTTTCGGCGGCTTTTGCCTGCAGTTCCGTGTCCTCAATGGAAAGAAGCGCTCTTGCCTGTCCGGCAAAGATCTCGCCGTCGATGAGCATCTCCTGCACGCGGTCGTCAAGTTTCAGAAGACGAAGGGAATTGGTTACCGAAACGCGGTTCTTTCCGACCCGCTTTGCAACCTCTTCCTGCGTCAGTTTGTAATCATGAATCAACTTGCGGTATGCTACCGCCTCTTCAATGGCATTCAGGTTTTCACGCTGAACATTCTCAATCAGCGCAATCTCGTATAACTCCTGTGCCTCATAATTCTTAACGAGAACCGGAACCTCCTTAAGGCCCGCAATCCTGGCGGCACGGTATCTGCGCTCGCCGGCGATGATCTCGTAAAAGTCTCCTTTTTCATGAACGATTAATGGCTGTACGATGCCGTGAATCCGGATGGAATCGGCCAGTTCGTTCAGCGCATCCTCGTCAAAATGGCGACGCGGCTGATTGCGGTTCGGCTCGATTTTCGCAATCGGGAGCAATGTTTCACGTGAAACCTTATCGTCTTTCTTCTGTACGGCCTCGTGAACCTCACGGTCCATGCGGTCTGAAATCAGGGCGTCCAAGCCCTTTCCCAAGCCTTTCTTAGCTGCCATAATATCCCTCCGTCCTAAGATCTTCGAAACAGCTTGCGCTTGCGAAGCTTAACGGGTTTGCCGTCGTTCACAAGAATCTCTCTTGCCAGTCCTCGGTATGCTTCGGCTCCGGCCGAGCGGTTGTCGTAGCGTGTAATCGGCTCACCGTAGCTGGGCGCCTCGGAAAGGCGCACCGAGCGCGGGATGACGGTTTTATAAATGTGACGGTTCAGATTTTCCCGAACATTCTGGATGACCTGCGCCGAAAGACGCGTACGGCCGTCAAACATGGTAAATACGATTCCGCCGAAAGTAAGGTCCGGATTCAGCCTGTCCTGCACCATCCGCACGGTTTCAAGCAGCTGGGACAGTCCTTCGAGCGCGTAAAACTCGCATTGCAGAGGACAAATCATCGTATCGGCAGCGCACAATCCGTTTAGAACCAGTACGTTCAAAGAAGGCGGACAGTCAATGATGATGTAATCATAATCGTCGCTGACCTTTCTGAGCTCTTCCCGAAGGATGAACTCCCGGTCTTCCGCCGTCAGAAGCTCGGCTTCCGCGCCGGCCAAATCAACCGTTGAAGGAATCAAATCAAGTCCTTCACATGCAGTCTTGGTGATGGCATCCTTTACGCCGCACTCTCCGATCAAGAGTCTGTAGATGTCCGTTTCTCTGCCGCGCTTCTCCACGCCGAGTCCGCTTGTCGCATTGCCCTGCGGATCGATGTCCACAAGAAGCACGCGCATGCTGAAATCCGCCAGGCAGGCCGCCAGATTCACGGCGGTAGTTGTCTTGCCCACGCCGCCCTTTTGGTTGGAAATCGCAATAATCTTAGCCATAATTACCTCTTTATTTGAAGATCCCCGCCGAATCTCCCGAATCCCGCCGAAGCGGGTGCATTCGAAAGTATAACACACTTTATAGTAAAATTCCATAGAAGAATTGTGAAAATTCAAGTGTAAGAATCCCCGATATAAGCCGAAAAAGCCTCCCGTCAAGAGACGGAAGGCTTTTTCGGCTGTCCGTTCGCTCAGCCCATGTTTCGCAAAAGCTTTTGCTTCGCAGACGAAAACAGGCGGCAGATTGGAATATGCATTCCGTCTGTCGCCTGTTTTTATCTGCTTACCTGCGCTTCGCGCAGGTAACATGGGCTTTCGCTTATCACTCCGTTTCACGTGAAACATCTGTACTTCACTTCTT
>CADBTG010000256.1 GCA_902797475.1 uncultured Lachnospiraceae bacterium
GGCTGTTGCGGAAAGCGTTTCGCAGGAGACTTCCGAAGAAACGGTCACATTTTCCGAAGAGCAGGGAGAAGCTTCGGAGGAGGCCGGGACGGAAACGTCCGAAGAGCAGGCTGCAGAAGAGATCGAGCCTGAGGAAGAAAAGAAGCCCGGAATCCGGAAACGGATTAAAGATAAAATTGATCAGCTGAAAGCGAAAGCTTCTTCGCTTCTCGATTCCGTGAAAGCACTGTTTGAGCTTTTGAAACGGAAGAAAGGACTTCTTGCCAAATACATCCGCAAGAAATCCACAAAGAGAGCCCTGAAAACCGCGTGGGTGAATGTCAAATGGCTTTTGCTTCACATCGCGCCGAAGAAGTATTCCGGGGAGCTTTCCTTCGGCCTTAAGGACCCGTCCCTGACGGGCGGCATATGTGCCCTGATTTCGCCGGTTTACGTACAGATTGCGGATAAACTGCAGCTGTACCCGGATTTCGAGGGAGAGCTTAAGGTCGGCGGACACGGGTACATGAAAGGCCGCATCAGACTCTGGGGCATTCTGATCCGCGCACTGCGGGTGTACCGCGACAAAAACATCCGCAAGGTTATAGACGAAGCACAGAAAGTCAAGGAAACCATCGTCGCAACACCGGACGAAGCAAAACAATTATTTGAAAATGTAGCATAAAAGGGAGGAAGAGGTATGGCAAATGTAAACGAGACTGTACAGGGACTTTTGAAAGGAATGGAAGGCTTTGTCACCACGAAGAGCGTGGTCGGACAGGCAATTACCATGGAGGACGGCACCGTGCTTCTGCCTCTGGTTGACGTTACCTTCGGTGTTGCGGCCGGAGCCTTCAATAAGGACGCAAAGAGAGATGACGACAGCAAGAGCAAGACGCTTCGCGACCGTGTAGCGGGCGGACTCGGCGGAAAGATGTCTCCGTTTGCCATTTTGGTCATCAAGGACGGCAACACCCGTCTGATTACCGTAAAGGACAACGACACGCTTACGAGAATCGTGGATATGGCCCCCGAAGTGCTGAACCGCATCCGCGCCATGTTCAAGAAGAAGGATCAGGATCTGAACATCGACGACAGCAAGGTCGACGAGGCTGCCCAGGAGCTGCTAAAGGAAGAAAAATAGGCTTTTTCACGGTCCTGAAAATCTCTTAAAAAAGTTCTTGCATTTGAAACCTGTTTCTGTTATTATGTGAATGTTCGGGTTATTGCAACCAATTCACAAGTGAAGGAGGTGCTTGTATTATGGCAAAATGTGAGATTTGTGATAAGGGCGCACTTTTCGGCAGACAGATCAGTATTACGCGTAGTCAGGTTTCCGGAAGAGCTAACAAAATGTGGAAATCCAATGTTAAGACTGTTCGCGTTAAGGTGAACGGCGGAACGCAGAAGATGCACGTTTGTACTTCCTGCCTCCGTTCCGGTAAAGTGGAAAGAGCATAAATGACTGAGGGCATTCCCGATTGGGAGTGCCCTTTTTATTGTTTGTGCATGGATCATTATTCTGCATATTGTATGGAAAATGACACATTTTTTGAAAAATGTGTTTCTTTTTTTGCCGTTTAATGGTAAAATGGAAAGCGGCTATGATTTCATAGCGGAGGTGTCCCGTTCTTTGGGGGACGGAACCGCTTTAAATACGGTTTACGAGGAGGCAATTTATGGACGGAACAATAGCAACCGTGAACGGCGACGTTTATGTTGATCTTGACGTTATCGCAAAATACGCAGGTTCCGCTGCCACCGAGTGTTTCGGCGTTGTGGGAATGGCAGCTGTCAGCATGAAGGACGGCCTTTCGAAACTCCTTCGGAAGGATTCTCTGAATCACGGCGTCAAGGTTCGTGTCAATGAGAACCGCATTACCATCGATTTGCATATTATCGTTTCTTACGGTGTCAGCATTATGGCGGTATGCTCCAATCTTTACGAGAATGTGAAGTACCGTGTGGAGGATTTCTCCGGGTTGAATGTTGAGAAGCTGAATATTCACGTGGACGGCGTCCGCGTTATCGATTAATGAATTGCGCCGGCCCGCTCTGCGGCCGGAAGGAGGATAAGTAGAAGTGGCAGTGAACTCGATCGATGCTTCCCTTTTGAAGAGGATGTTCCTCGCGGGAGCGAAGAATCTGGAAGTACAAAAGGAAGTCATCAACGAACTGAACGTATTCCCTGTTCCCGACGGGGATACCGGAACCAATATGACGCTTACGATTCTGTCTGCAGTAAAGGAAATCGGACAGGTCACGGAGCTTTCGATGCAGACGCTTGCAAAGGCAATTTCCTCAGGCTCCTTAAAGGGTGCGAGAGGAAACTCCGGCGTAATCCTGTCCCAGCTGTTTCGTGGTTTTTGCAAGGGTGTGAACGGCTATGACAAGCTGACGGTTCCGCTTGCGGCAGAAGCTTTCGACAAAGCAGTCGATACCGCCTATAAGGCAGTCATGAAGCCGAAGGAAGGAACCATTCTGACGGTTGCAAGAGCCGGAGCCGAAGCTGCGGCCGAAATTGCGGATTATACGGACGATGTTGAGGATTTCCTGGATAAGGTCATCGAACGGATGCAGCAGGCTCTCGACAATACGCCCGAGCTGCTTCCCGTTTTGAAGGAGGCCGGCGTTGTGGACTCCGGCGGTACCGGCCTTTTGGCAGTCATGATCGGTGCCAGAAAGGGTCTTCGCGGCGAAGAAGTGGATCTTAACGCTTTGGTAAGCGGCGGCGCAAAGCCTGCCGAGAAGAAGGGCGGCGCAGGTTCCAACGATATCTCCACGGCGGATATCCGGTTCGGTTATTGTACCGAGTTCATCATTTTACTCGAGAAGGATTTTACGCAGAAGGAAGAAACGGATTTCAAGACCTACCTTTCCTCCATCGGTGATTCGATCGTATGTGTTGCGGATGACGACGTCGTGAAGGTTCATGTTCACACGAACGATCCCGGTCTTGCCATCCAGAAAGCACTGACGTACGGACAACTGTCCCGCATGAAGATTGACAATATGCGGGAAGAACATAATGAGCGCGTGATTCAGAGCGAAGAGGCAGCTGCCGCGAAGACAGAGCCTGCCAAACCCGCAGAACCCGCCAAGGAAATGGGATTCATCGCTGTTTCGGTCGGCGAGGGAATGAATGAGATTTTCCGCGGTCTCGGTGTCGATTATGTCATCGAAGGCGGACAGACCATGAACCCCAGCACCGAAGACATGCTTACGGCCATTGAGAAAGTCAATGCCGAGAACATCTTCATTCTTCCGAACAACGGCAACGTCATTCTTGCCGCTACGCAGGCCAAGAGCCTTGTGGAGGATAAGAAGATTTTCGTGATTCCGTCGAAAACGGCACCGCAGGGCATCAGTGCGATGGTCAGCTTTCTTGCCGACAAGAGTGCGGAAGAGAATGAAGCCATGATGACCGAAGCGCTCGGTTATGTAAAGAGCGGCGAAGTTACTTACGCCGTAAGAGATACAAGCTTTGAAGGAAAGGAAATCCGCGAGGGCGACATCATGGGCATTTCCGACAAGGGCATTCAGACAGTCGGACAGGATATCGCGGAGGTTACCGTAAAGCTTGCGGACGAACTTGTGGATGAAGATTCCGGCCTGGTAAGCATCTATTTCGGCGCCGACGCGACTGAGGAGGATGCGCAGGCAATTGCGGATACAATCGGAGAACAGCATCCGGATCTGGATGTAGAAGTTCATTTCGGCGGACAGCCGGTGTACTATTATCTGCTTTCCGTAGAGTGACGGATACAGGGGCTGAAGGCATTCAGCCCCTTTTATTTTGAGGATGACATGAAGCTATCGGACTCTGTAATCAAAGTGAAGGGAATCGGGCAAAAGTCCGCCGCGCTGTACGAAAAGCTTGACATTCGTACGGTCGGGGATCTTTTGTGCCATTTTCCGCGGGGTTATGAGCGGTATGAGAAGCCGGTGCTCGTGTCACAGACCGAGGACGGAACCGTACGGACCGTGGAGGGCGTTCTGACGGCCGCGGCCAAGCCCGTTGCCGTGAACCAAAGACGCATGGTCGTAGCGAGGATCCGTGACATCTCCGGGGAGATGGACCTTCGCTGGTTTAACAGCCCGTTCGTGTTAAAGCAGCTTCCGCTCGGCAGAAAGCTTCTGTTCCGCGGGAAGATTTCCCGAAAAGGCCGCAGCGTCTCGATGGTGCAGCCGGAAATCTACACGGAGGAAGCGTACCGCACGAGAATGCGGTCGTTGCGCCCTGTTTACTCGCTTACGGCGGGTCTTTCGCACAACGCCATCGCAAAGGCGGTTTCCGAGGCGCTTTCGGTAACGGAAGTACCCGATTCGATGCCACAGGCCATCCGTAAGAAGCGCGGATTCATGAAGCTTGAAGACGCCTACCGGGCCATTCACTGTCCCGAGGACGAGGCGGTTACCAAAGAGGCCGTAAAGCGGCTTTCTTATGACGAATTCACGCGGTTTTTGTTGTCGATGCGGCACTTAAAGGCCGGGATTCTTCGAGAGCCGAACAGCTTTTTAATGGAAAAGCATACGTGTGCGGACGGCATTCTTCAGTCGCTTCCGTATGAACTGACCGCCGCGCAGAAACGCGTTCTTGCCGAGATCACGAAGGATCTTTGCGGACCTTATCCGATGCAGCGCCTTTTGCAGGGCGACGTCGGCTCCGGTAAGACGGTCATTGCCCTTCTAGCCCTTTCGATGTGTGCAGAAGAGGGCTTTTCCGGCTGCCTGATGGCGCCTACCGAGGTACTTGCA
>CADBTG010000257.1 GCA_902797475.1 uncultured Lachnospiraceae bacterium
GCGTTGCGGGCGAGCTGATTGCCGACGAGAGACGGGAAGCGAAGAAGGCCATGCTTGACGCTTATCCGCAGCTTCGCGGCATGTACAGCGAGGATGACGGCAACACAGAGGTGTTCTATTTCAACGGAGGCACGGCGACGATTTCCTCATTTACCGCAGCACCGAAGGTGATTGAGCTTTAGACAATCCGGGGAACTCTTCAAGGAAGGGTTCCCCGTTTTATTCTACGCGCGAATAAGAGAGGACAGACATTGATTAACCCGATTACCAAAACGGATTATCCCGATCCCGATGTCATCCGGGTGGGGGACACCTTTTACATGGGCAGCACGACGATGTATTTCTTCCCGGGCGGGGAGATTCTCCGCTCGCACGACCTCGTGCACTGGGAGATTGCGGCGCATATTTTCGATGCGATTGACGACACTCCGGCGGAGCATTTGACCGGCGCGGAGAATGCCTATGGCAAAGGCATGTGGGCGGCGTCGCTTCGCTATCACGACGGCCGGTTTTACGTGCTTTTTGTGAGCCACGGGCAGCAGGATACGCATCTTTACATTGCAGATGCAGTTGAAGGCCCCTGGGAACATCGCAGAATCAAAGGATACTTCCACGACGCATCGCTGTTGTTTGATGACGACGGACGCGTCTTTCTGACGTCCGGCAATATGCAGATTCATCTGACGGAACTTAGGGAAGACCTGAGTGGCCCGAAGCCGGGAGGAATTGATACGGTCATAGTGAAGGATAACCCGGAGGATGTGTTCCTCGGCTACGAGGGCTCTCACTTTTATAAGATCGACGGCCGCTATTATGTTACGTTGATTCACTGGCCGAAATCGACTTCCCGCCGCACGGAGGCCGTGTTCGTTTCCGACCGCGTCGAGGGGCCGTATGTCGGCTGCGACGTGTGCTTCGACGACATGGGTTACCACGGGCAGGGCGTTGCGCAGGGCGGAATCGTCGATACGCCGGACGGACGATGGTATTCCGTCATGTTCCGGGATTCCGGCGCAATCGGAAGGGTGCCGGTGCTTGTGCCGGTGCATTTTACGGACAGCTTCGAAGGAAAATGCCACGGCGGCCTTACGGGAGAGGTCATCCCCGGCGCCTTAAGCAAAACGCCGTTCCCGGTTTACGGAGATGACGGCATCATTCCGAACGACTTTGAAACACCCGATTTACGCCCGGGCTACCAATATGCGCCGCTTTTCACATCGGACGATTTCACCTCGGCATCGCTGAAACCGCAGTGGCAATGGAACCACATTCCGGACAATGCGCTTTGGAGGGTTCTTCCCGAGGGCGGGCTGTCGGTCACGACCGGAACAATTTCAAAGAACCCGACCGAAGCAAGAAATACGCTGACCCAGCGGACGGCATACCCGAAATGTGCTGCGGAGGTTACGGTTGACGCATCGGGATTAAAAGACGGCGATATCGCCGGACTGATTGCCTTACAGGGTAAGTACGGCATGATCGGAATCGCAATGGAGAACGGGACTTACAGCATCGTAAGACTTGTCCGCGAGCGGGCAACGGAGGGCTTTGGAATCGGAAGTAACGACCATAACCCCGGCGTGATTACCGACCGGATTCCTTTTGAGGAAGCGGTGCCTGCAGACGGCGGAAAAGCACTGATCCGGCTTCGCATCGATGCGGATTTTACGGATATGAAGGACGAGGTCGCATTTTCCTACGGGGAGGGAGACGGGTTTACAAAACTCGGCGGCACGCACCGGCTCGAGTTCCGGCTGGATCATTTTACGGGAGCGCGGTTCGGGCTTTGCGTGTTCGCAACGAAGGAGGCCGGCGGGACGGCGGTGTTCCGTGACTTCCGGTATGTATTTTAGAACAGGACATGTGAAGCTGCGCCACGGCTAAACCTGTTGAAAAAAGAAAAGGGGAGATGAAAATGGAACTTTGGGATGCTTACGACAGTCAATTCCGAAAGCTTGAAGGCGTTACGCTTATAAGGGGCGAGGAAGAACAGATGAAACCGGGCGTGTACCATCTTGTCTGCGATATCCTCGTGCGGCACAGGGACGGGACTTATCTGCTCATGCAGCGCGACCCTCGAAAGACCAATCCGTCCATGTGGGAGGCCTCGGCGGGCGGTTCCGCGCTTCAGGGTGAGACCGCGCTTCAGTGCGGCATTCGGGAGCTGCGGGAGGAGACCGGCATCATATCCGGGGATTTGAAGGAAGTCGGAAGAGTCGTGAGTCCGATGACGCATTCGGTTTATGTGTGCTTTCTGTGCGAAACGGATTGTGACAAGGACGCGATCACGCTGCAGGAAGGGGAAACGGTCGCATTTGCCTGGGTCAGCCGGGAAGAACTGATTTCCATGAGTCCGAAGAAGCTGTTGACCTACCGCGTACAGAGCTTTCTTGACGAGTTGCACCGTAAAGACATTACCGTGTCCTGTGGAGACGGGCTTGTGTCAATTCGCGTAGGTGCCATCATTATGAGGGACGGAAAGTTTCTGATGGTTGGCAATGACCGGGACAATTACCTGTATTCGGTCGGAGGCCGGATTCAGTTCGGAGAAACCGCCGAGCAGGCGGTCGTCCGGGAAGTCATGGAGGAGACCGGTTTTCGGATGGAGGTTGACCGCCTCGGGTTTGTTCACGAGAACTACTTCTACGGTGACGCCCCGTCGAATCTCGGTAAAGTGATTTATGAAACCTCGTATTACTTCTACATGAAGGTGCCGGAGGACTTCTGCCCGGTAAGCGAGGAATTCGCCGAGGGCGAAGCGAAGGAGCGCCTCACCTGGGCGACGGTTGATGATAAGAGAAAATTCTTCCCGCAATTCTTCCGGGAGGAGCTCCGGCATCCCGAACGGGTGCTGAAACATATGGTAACAAATGAAACGGAAGCGTAAAAGAATCCGAGATAAAGTATTGAATTTAAGACTTTATCTCGGATTTTCCCGTTTAATTTCCTAAAATGATAGAATTATTCAGAGAAGGAACTGCTTCTGCACGGCCTCCATTGTCGGTTCCGTCACAAAGGCTTCTTCGGCAAAGTGTCCCCTCTTGACATTTTCCGCGGAATTCGATAAACTGAACGCAGAGTTACGTGGAAAGTGTAACATGTTAGAAATTAGGAGGCTTTTATGAAGAAGCATATTACGACGGTTAAGACCCGTAACCTTTGCGAGAGCGCGAAGAAGGGTGGCTGCGGCGAGTGCCAGACTTCCTGCCAGTCCGCATGTAAGACAAGCTGCGGTATTGCAAACCAGAAGTGCGAGAAGAGCAGCAAGTAATTGAAGGATGACTTCACAGGTTAAAATATCGCCCCTGAGGGCGATATTTTTTTCGGAGACAAGAGCCCGGGGTGAGCTTTTCGAAGCTTTTCCGGGATGATGATAAATGGGAGGACTTTTGTTTGGTACATCAGTATAAACTCGGCGGACACGATATCGTGATTGATGTCTGCTCGGGTGCGATTCATGAAACCGATGACGTGACCTTTGACCTGATTGCGAGATTTCAGAAGGAAGACCGTGAGAGCCTGATCGCCGATCTGGCAGTAGCATACGATCTTCCCGTGAGCGAGGTTGAGGAGATTTATGAGGATGTTAGTGCGCTTGCTGAGGGCGGGCAGCTTTTCGCCGAGGACACATTTGCCCCGATGGCGGGAGAACTGAAGGCCCGTACAAGCGGTGTGATTAAGGCGTTGTGCCTTCATGTCGCGCATACGTGCAACCTGAACTGCTCGTACTGTTTCGCGAGCCAGGGCCGTTTCCACGGGGAACGTGCCTTGATGAGTCTGGAAACCGGTAAGCGCGCAATTGATTTTCTGGTCGAGAATTCCGGAACGAGACGCAATCTGGAGGTGGACTTCTTCGGCGGAGAGCCGCTGATGAACTGGGAAGTCGTGAAGGGAATTGTTGCCTACGCAAGAAGCATCGAAAAGGAGAAGAAGAAAAACTTCCGTTTCACGTTAACGACCAACGGGGTGCTGATTGATGACGACGTCATCGAATTTTCCAATCGCGAAATGCATAACGTCGTTTTAAGCTTAGACGGACGGAAAGAGGTTCACGACCGCTTCCGGAAGGACTATGCCGGGCAGGGAAGCTATGACCGCATCGTTCCGAAGTTTCAGAAGCTTGTGGAGGCGCGAGGCGGGAAGAATTATTACATCCGCGGCACATTTACCCATGCCAATCCGGACTTTTTGGAGGATATTAAGACGATGCTTGACCTCGGATTTACCGAGCTCAGCATGGAACCTGTCGTGTGCGCGCCCGGAGATCCGATGGCGCTCACCGAAGAAGACAGGGCCATCGTCATGGACCAATACGAAAAGCTTGCCGAGCTGATGCTTGTGCGGGCAAAGGAGGGCCGGCCGTTCACGTTCTATCATTACATGATCGACCTCGAGGGCGGGCCGTGCATCTATAAGCGAATCAGCGGATGCGGCTCGGGAACGGAATATATGGCCGTGACGCCTTGGGGAGATCTGTATCCGTGCCACCAGTTTGTCGGCGAGGAGGAGTATAAGCTCGGCGATATTTGGACGGGCGTTAATAACCGGCAGAA
>CADBTG010000258.1 GCA_902797475.1 uncultured Lachnospiraceae bacterium
CGCCATGATCGGCGAGCCGCCGCACGCAAGAAGAATGTTGGCGCAGTCGTTCACGGTCACGTAGTTTGTGATGTTGTGCACGAGCGGGTGATTCTTCTTCACATTTTCCATCATTGTTTTCAACATATACTACTCCTTATCTCCGCTAAGGGATCCCTGAATGCTCTTCAGCGCACCTGTTTTCTTCAGGCTGTACACGATGACGGCCGCAATCACGGCGCCGCCGGCCGTGGAAACCAGGAACGGGACGATGTAAACGTAAAAGGCAAGCTGCGAGGCGTCCTTACCCATCAAAAGGACAGCAACCGGATACGCGCACAGGCCGCCGAGAACACCGGTTCCGAACACCTCCGCAACAAGCGTCAGCGGAATGTTCTTCGTCGCCTTATAAGCGATTCCGCAAAGCAGGGCACCGATCATGCTCCCCGGAAAAGCGAGCAGCGTTCCGAGCCCGGTCAGATTCCGGATTAAGGACGCGGCAAATGCGACGCCGACCCCGTACCAGGGCCCGAGTAAAACGGCGCACAAAATGTTGATTACATGCTGGATGGGTGCACATTTACTCCCAAAAACCGGGAAAGAGAACAGACTTCCGACGACGGCAACGGCACAAAGCATGCCCGCCAGCGTCAGCTTCAAAATGTTGGACTTCTTCATGATCCAAACTCCTTTCTTCTAGGAGCATCGGCTGAATTCAGCGATGCTTCCGTATAATCCCCGGGCACTGACCCGGAATGGAAGTTCGGTCGATGCTTACTGGCATCCTCTCACGCCGGAACACGGCTTCCCATCGCTGAATTTCGAGACGTAGGGCGCTCCCCCTCCGTCCGCCGATTCCCTAAGGAGTCGGATATCTTTTTATACTATTTTTCAACGGAAAATGCAAGCCCTTTCGCCGCATGTTCCTGCAAAAAACGGGCCACGGCATCCTCCTCGTTAGAGCCGATGATGCCGGTCGCATATTTCTTCAGTTCCGGAAGCGCGTTGGCAACCGCATACGCCTCGTCGGCGGCCTGAAACATCGGGATGTCGTTGAGTCCGTGACATAAAGTGTTTTCCCGTTAAAATCCATAATTCCTCACAGCGAAAAGTAAAATGTTGTTCCGTCCTGACCGCTCGTGCAGCCGTATTTCGCGCCGTGTAGCTCGAGAATCTGTTTGGTGATGGCAAGCCCGAGGCCGCTTCCGCCCATACGATCCGACCGCGCATCGTCCGTGCGGTAGAACTCCTCCCAGATCAGGTCAAGCTTTTCCTTCGGAATCGCCTCGCCGTCATTGGTGATGCTGTAGCGCACCCATTCGCCGTCGCGGCTGATATTAATGAGAATGTTCTCCGCGCTGTAGCGGATTGCGTTGGAAACAAGATTCATCAGCACCGTGCGCATCTGGCTGAGATCGGCCTGCACCGTGAGCGATTCGCGGTCCGCCGGCACATTGACCGTAATCTTCTTCGTTGCGGCAAGGCTTTCCATCTGCCGGAGCACAAGCGCATTCAGTTCTGCCAGATTGACCGCCTCGTTATTGAGCTGCTTTGCGCCGGCCTCCATACGCGACAGTTCCAGCATATCCTGCACAAGGTCGTTCACATAATCAATCTGCGAAACCATCTTCTGCAGGTTTTCCTTCTTCTGCTCCTCGTCGAAATCCTCCCAGTTCTCAACATAGCTTTTCGTCACCGCAAGCGGCGTTTTCAGCTCATGCGCCACCGCCCGTGTCATGGCGACACGGCTGCGCTCGTACCGTTCCTTATTCTCCAGCTCACGCGCCAGCGACCGCGTCATCTCACGCTGGCTTTCCGCGCTTCGCTCCTGACTCTTCCTAAGCGACTGAATCAGGAAAATGACGATCAGAATTGCCAGCACCAGAAACAGCGCTATGTAGATATAAACCCTGTGGAGAGTATGCATGGCTTCGCGGAGCGGATAACCCGTATAGACGAAGAAAAGACTCGGGAATGCTGTGCTGCTGCTATTGAAATAGTCTTCCCAATTATATTCATAGCCCCATATATTCAGTTCGGAGAGACTGTCATCATAACTGTCCGCCGACAGGCCGGCCCCCTCCTCTTCAACCTTGCGGTTAAGCTTCCGCTCTGCATCCTCAAAGCGTTTAATCTCCTCTTTATCATCCGTATCCAGGCTCCAAACCGAGCGATGGTTTATGAAATTCAAATCATAATACTCTGCATAAGCAGCAGGGTTTTCGAACATAGAAAACTCATAAGGCTGGGCTTCCTTCGGCACCTCAACGCCGGAATACACAGCCTCATATGTCCAAAATGCAGACGCCCATCCGTCGTTATCGCCGCTTAAGTAAAACTCAATGTTGTCAACATACACCGTATTCTCATACCGTTTGCCTGTGATGTGACATGACGGTGCATACCAAAAGATCTGCTCCGGAGTCAGGTCTCTTGATCCGCATGAATAATACTCTGCCTCGAAAAAAGATTCCGGAATCAACGCAAACAGCGGGTCAGATAACCCGGTTTCATACAGCATGATAAAAGATTTCGGAACATTGAGCCGTCTCCCGTTCCAAACCAGATCCCCCGCAAATCCGCATTCAAGAAGCCTGTATATGCTCCACATATCCGCAGAGCCTGAGCCCATGATATGCAGGTTACCTCCCATGTTCGCAAACGTATACCACATAGCCTCCGTTGCTATGGTGCGGCACCGCTGCTCATCCCAAGGCCAGGTCAGTTCCTCCTGGCTGTTCTGCTCGGACCGCATTCGCTTTTCCACATATTCATAGAACCTGTTGCACTCATCGTTCGCCATTCCCCTCCAGGTATTCTCACGCAAAAGGCGAACTCTTTCCGCTTCCTTCTTCGTCAAAAAGAAGACAAAGAGCCCTGCGGAAGCAGTCAGCAAGATTATGATTACAAGACAAAGCCTTCGATAATACTTCTTCATCGTTCCCCTCCCGTGCAGGCGCACGGCACTATTCTTTCCAGTAGTACCCTGCCTTCAGCGCCGTGGCAATGTGTGCTCCGGCGTCTCCGAGTGCGGCCCGCAGTTTCTTGATATGGTTGTCCACTGTGCGCTCGTAGCCTTCAAAGTCGGCACCCCAGACGAGATCCAGAATCTGCGCCCGGGAAAGAATATGGTTCCTGTGTTCCACAAGCAGCAGCAGAAGGTCATATTCCTTCGGTGCCAGCGTCACCGTACGCTCATGAACAAGGACACGGCGCCTCGCAGGCTCAATCGTCAGCTCGTCCACGCGGGTGATGCCGTCCTTCACGACAAGACCGCGGTAACGGTTGATGAGCGCGTTAATCTTCGCGAGGAGGATGACATTGGAGAACGGTTTGGTGATGTACTCATCCGCCCCGATTTCGTAGCTCTCCACGATGGTTTCCTCCTGATCGAGCGCCGTCAGGAAGATAACGGGAACATCGTATCGTTCGCGAAGGAACCGGCACACGGTGAGCCCGTCCTTCTTCGGCATCATGATATCCAGAATGACAACATCGTACCGGTTACCCAGTATCGCGCATTCCGCCTCTTCCCCATCGCAAACTGCATCTACCGTCAATCCCTGCTTCCGAAGGTAATTGGCCGTCACATTCCGCAATGCGGGTTCATCTTCCGCGAACAGCACTCTGTATCCCATCATCATCCCTCCCTGATGCCACCATATCATGGCGATGTATCGTCCGTGTATCCAAAAAGAAAAAAGCATGGCATTTTCCAAAAAACAGCATAAGGAATACGTTTTTACTATACCACGGACAATCTTTCCTGTCACTCGAAATTCAGGCGGGAAAGAGTTGACAACATAATCCATTGTAATTCAAAAAGGGATACGATATCTTTATGACAAATACTATGTTGAGGAGGGTTTACCATGTTTGATTTCAAGTATTATACCCCTACAAAAGTCGTGTTCGGACGGAATACGGAGCTGCAGGTTGCAAATCTGATTCGCGAATTCGGCGGGAAGAAGGTTTTGATTCACTACGGCGGCGGAAGCGTTGTGCGCACCGGACTTTTGAAGCGCGTGACTGACACACTCGACGCAGCAGGCATCTCCTATGTCACGCTCGGCGGCGCGGTTCCGAATCCGCATCTCGGACTTGTTTATGAAGGCATCGAGCTTTGCAAAAAGGAAGGCGTTGACTTCCTTCTCGCGGTCGGCGGAGGCAGCGCCATCGACTCGGCGAAGGCCATCGGCTACGGCGTGACCAATGAAGGCGATGTCTGGGATTTCTATGACTATAAGAGAAAGGCAACCGCATGCCTGCCGCTCGGCGTCATTTTGACGATTGCGGCAACCGGCAGCGAAATGAGTGATTCTTCCGTTATCACGAAGGAGGAAGGCCTTGTCAAGCGCGGCTACAGCAGCGACTACTGCAGACCGAAGTTTGCGATTATGAATCCCGAGCTCACGATGACGCTTCCGGATTACCAGACCGCCTGTGGCTGCACCGATATCATGATGCACACGATGGAGCGTTATTTCACGAACGGCGGGAACATGGAGCTGACCGATGCACTTGCCGAAGGTCTTCTCCGCACGGTGAAGGAGAATGCCGAGATTCTTGTTAAGGACCCGAAGAACTACGATGCCCGCGCCGAAGTCATGTGGGCAGGAAGCCTTGCACACAACGGTCTGACCGGTTGCGGCAACGACGGCGGCGACTGGATGACCCATAAGCTTGAGCACGAGCTCGGCGGTCTTTACGATGTGGCTCACGGTGCCGGTCTTGCAGCTATCTGGGGCAGTTGGGCAAGATATGTCATGAATGACTGTCTGCCTCGTTTCAAGCGCTATGCGATTCAGGTTATGGGCGTTAAGGACGAAGGCACCGACGAAGAAATTGCCCTTAAGGGCATCGAGGCGACAGAGGCATTCTATCGCCGCATCAACATGCCGACCAATCTCCGTGAACTCGGCGTGAACGCCACCGAAGAAGATCTTGTCCTGATGGCGCACAAATGTGCCGTAGGCGTAAACGGCGGCATGGGCTCCGCCAAGTTCCTCCGCGAAGAGGATATGCTTGCCATTTACCGGGCAGCGAAATAAAACAGTCCCGCGTCCGATGAACGTTCAATAATGTTCGAATCCGGCACGACGGCATTTCAATCAAAACAAAAAACGGGGCACGCCCGGGAGTTTCTGTTCCCAGGGCATGCCCCGCATTTTTTATGAACCGTTACTCTTCCTCGATATGCTCGCGCCCTTCGGCAATGATTGAGCGTACATGGTCGTCGGCAAGTGAATAAAAGATGTGCTTGCCTTCGCGGCGTCCCTTAATCAGCCTGCTCTGCTTCAAAATCTTCAGCTGATGCGAGATGGCGGACTGCGTCATGTTAAGCGCCTCCGCAATATCGTAAACGCAGACCTCTGCTTCAAACAAAACGAAAAGGATGCGGATTCTGGTGGAGTCCCCGAACACCTTGAAAAGCTCGGCCAGATCGTAGAGCTCCGTCTCCGCGGGCATAGATTCTTCAACGAACCGAACCAGATTTTCATGCACCTCCGTCGATTCACAGGTCTCGCAAACGTTCTTTTCTTCGTAATCTTTCATCCCGGTTTCTCCTTTTCCGCCGAATATCCTGTGTTTCCTCAATCATTATACCACTTTTTCACACGGATTCCACCGCCAAAGCGCGAATCGCGTTCAAAACGGCAAGCACCATTACGCCGACATCGGCGAAGATAGCCATCAGCATGTTTGCGATGCCGAATGCCCCGAGAACGAGGCACAGAAGCTTTACGCCGAGGGCAAATACGATGTTCTCCTTCACGATTCTCATGCACTTTCTCGCAATCCGTACGGCCTTCGAAATCTTGATCGGATCATCATCCATCAAAACCACGTCGGCGGCCTCAATTGCCGCATCCGACCCCAAGGCTCCCATCGCAATGCCGATGTCCGCACGGGACAGCACCGGCGCGTCATTGATGCCGTCTCCGACAAATGCGAGGACTTCCTTCGCTCCCTTAGCTGCAAGCAGCTCTTCGACTGCCGCTACTTTGTCAGCGGGAAGAAGCTCATAACGTACCTCGTCGACGCCGAGTTCCTTCGCCACGGCTTCGGCTGCGGATTTCGCGTCACCGGTCAGCACAACCGTCTTCGTGATGCCGACATCATGAAGCTCGCGGATGGCCTGAACGGCAGTCGGCTTGATAACATCGGAAATCAGAATGTGTCCCGCGTAAGCGCCGTCTATAGCCACATGGACGATCGTCCCTGCATGATGGCACGGAATGTACTCGATTCCGAGTCTTTCCATGAGTCGCGCGTTGCCTGCCGCAACACTGTGCCCGTCCACCGTTGCAACCACACCGTTTCCGCCGATTTCCTCGACGCCGGAAACACGGTCCTTTTGGATTTCGCGAGGGGGCTCGGTCACATTTTCCGCTAAAACAGCTTCGCCGGTTTGCTCATCCTTATGCCACAGCTGCCCGGTAATATGCGCACGCCGGATGCTCAGGGCGATCGGATGCGTTGAAAAAGCTTCCGCATGCGCCGTGATTTCGAGAAGCTCACGGTCTCCCATCGTGCTGTGATGGATGCCGTTTACCTCAAACACGCCCTTGGTCATCGTGCCGGTCTTGTCCATGGCGACAATGCCGGTCTTTGCAAGCTGCTCAAGGTAATTCGAGCCCTTGACCAAAACGCCGGCACGGCTCGCGCCGCCGATTCCCGCGAAAAATGTGAGTGGGATGCTGATGACAAGCGCGCAAGGACAGCTGATGACAAGAAATGTCAGGGCGCGGTATACCCACATGCCCCACTGCGGCGCCTTGCCGAGGATCAACAGAACAGCCGGCGGCAG
>CADBTG010000259.1 GCA_902797475.1 uncultured Lachnospiraceae bacterium
AGAAGCTTCTTCGCCTTTTCCGCAAGCACCTTTCTGTCCCGGTTCTTCAAAAGGCCGCACACCATGACATTGTCAAGCGCACTCATCGAGTCGTTCAGGTAATTCTGCTGGAACACGAATCCGGCATGGTCTCTTCGAAATCTTGCAAGGGCGTCGTTTCCGTAACCCGAAATTTCCTTTTCTTCACCGCCCAGGTAGTAAGTCACCGTTCCGAGCGTCGGGCGGTCCATTCCGGAGAGTGTGTAAAGAAGTGTGCTCTTGCCGGATCCGGAGTTGCCCATGATGACCGTGAAGTCTCCTTTATAAATGCTCAGGTTCAGATTTTTCAGCACGTGCTGCTGCACGCTTTCATTGGAAAATGTCTTGCTCAGATCCTTTGCCGTCACAACAGCCTGCTTCTTCGTCGTTACCTCAATGATTTCTTCCATGTCTTTCTTTCCTCTCTTTCTCCCGCCGCGGCATCGTCCGCGCCTTTTTCTGTACTTACCATACAACACCCCCGCGGAAAAGTCTTTACGTAACTCCTGCGCATTTCTTAAACGATTCTTAATTCGGCATATAAAGGAAACGGATTTTATATAACAAAAGACCTGACGCGTGTCAGGTCTTTTTTATCGCTTGGTTTTCTTAATTCTCAATAACTCTTTTTAGCCGGCAGCTCCGGGCCGCTTGCCCGTTCCAAGAGCCAGTCGATTGTCAGGTTGCGGCGCATGATCGCGCGCAGCTCCGGCTCCGGATACTCCTTCAGATAGGCATCGACATCCGTGTAACCGTCCGCTTCCATATATTCAGCCAGCATGAACTGATATCTCGTATCGGTAAGCTCGATTCCTTCGCGGTCGGCGACGGCGTCCAGGACAAATTCTTCCTTTACCACCAATTCGGCGGCTTCTTTCACATTTTCCCGAAAGGCATCCTCCGTTGTCCCGAAGAACGTGCTCAGATACTCCGGAAACGTCATCTCAAGCCGGTTGGCTTCCGTTTGATACTTTGCCATTGCGCGCTGCGTGCGGGTCTCCGTCTCCTTTTTCACAAGGCCGCCGAAGACACTCCGCTTAACGAGCATGTCGGTTACTTCCGTTGCCGCGCGGTCCCGGTCATCTGTCGTGTACGTCAGCGTCAAATAGTTTCCGAGACGCACAATGGACTTCTCGCTTACGATATATTCCCATATCGCAAAGGCGAGAAGTCCAATGAATGCTACCGCGAAAACTATGACGAAAACGATACCCGCTTTACTTTTGCGTTCGTTTTCTTTCTTCATGTCTCCCCCGTTACTGTCTGAGCAGCTGTACAATCACTTCTCTGCTCGGCGGCTTGGTTCCGTCCGTCGTGCAGGCGCCGCAGGAAACGGCGATGGCATACCGGATTGTATCATGGAAATGCATATTGGAATCAAGACAGTAAGCAATTGCCGCCGTCATCGCATCTCCGGCTCCGACAGGCGAGATGACATCGACCTTCTTGGCCGGTGCGTAAATCGTCTCAATACCGTCGGTAAATACGCCGCCGCTTGCGCCGAGCGATACGGAAACCATTCTGGGGCCTCTGCCGAGAAGCTCTACGGCCTTCTCCTTCGTCCAGGCTACCATGGCCTCGTTGCTCGCGAACTCATCATGGTAATCGAAAAGATCTCTGAGTTCTGCAAGGTTCGGCTTAATGTACTCGGGCTGCGCTTCAAGACCGAGACGGAGCGGTTCTCCGCCCGTGTCGAGAAATACCTTACATCCGCATTGATGAAGCATTTCGGTCATGGTCTTGTAGATGTCCGTCGGAACACCTTCCGGAAGGCTGCCTGCAAGCACAAACATTGTGCCGGGCTTTGCATGCCTCTTCAGCTTGTCCATCAGAAGCTGCAGCTCCTCCTCGGAAACCTTCGGGCCGGGCTCGTCAAATTCGGTCATGCCGAAGATGGACTTCACCTTCAGGTTGCAACGGGTTTCTCCGCCGGCAACCGTGACAAAGTCGGACATAATCATCTGCTTCTGCAAAGCCAGACGGATTGTGTCCCCGTTAGGACCGCCCAAAAAGCCGCATGCCATATTCGGCTTATTCAGGATACGAAGCGTCTGCGACACGTTAATTCCCTTGCCGCCGGCGTCCATAACCACATTCTTTAATCTGTTCACACCGCCCAGAACGAAATCATCCAGTTCGGCTGTTTTATCCACCGCGGGATTCATTGTCACCGTAATAATCATACAACCATCTCCTCGTTACGTCTTACGACGGGAAGCAGTAAACCCACATACTGCGACTGAATCATCCGGAAAAGGCACCTTCACCTCTCCACTTTCAGAATATAATGTTACCGCTCATTTGTCAATTCTCAAAATGACCATCTAAGCGTAGTGCAATGTAATTTGGCATTTTCTCGTCAAAAAAGATGAATTTTGTCAATTCCTCGATGGCATCGACAATTTCGTCTTCCGCCTTGTCGAGCGCCTCCTTTAATCGGGGCATGACGGCGAGGCAAAGCTCGCTTCGGTCGGCCGTCATGATCATGCTCGGAATCTTCTCGGCGAACCCGGCAAATGCCATGACCTCACTTGCAACCTTGCGGTAAGCGCTGCTGCGGCTTCTGGCCGCGCTGAAGGAGGCTTTCATGGCAATCAGGCTTTCGAGAACCTGATTCTCGGAAACGCCCAGATAAAAAGGTGCAATCAGGTGGGCAACCTCCTTATTGACGGCGATATGCGCCGCTACGGGATAGCTCACGGGATTATAACCGTCGGCAAGCATCAGGTTGCGGTCGAGTTCCGCTTCCATCTTGCCGTGCGTCACGCCGGCCTCTTCATAAAGATCGGGCAAAATGGCATGCACCTCATAGTCCGAGAAAAGGTGGCACAGGTAGCCGTACAGATATACGAGCTGCCGGTCATCCTCGGAAGCGGCAATCAC
>CADBTG010000260.1 GCA_902797475.1 uncultured Lachnospiraceae bacterium
AATACTACCGCGATAAAGGTACAGTCCTGATCGTTGATTGCGATCATGCCGTGCGGCGTCGAGCTGTTATAGAAGATGCTGTCGCCCTCATGCAGGATTTCGGTGTGCTCGCCGACCTGCACCTTCAGGCAGCCTTTCATGACGATATCGAATTCCTGGCCGCTGTGCTTGGTCAGATGAATCGGCTTCTTCTGCTGTTCTGCCGAATATTCATAGCGAACCCAGTAGGGCTCACCGAGTCTCTTTTTGAAGTTCGAGGCAAGGTTCTTGATCAGGATGCCTTCCTCCTCGGAAGTAATCTGGCCTTCGCCCTTTCTCGTTACGGTATAGCTCGTAAGCTTAGCCGTATGGCCCTCAAGCAACGCGCTCATTTCTACGCCGAACGCCAGCGAGCACTTATGAATGAAGGTAAACGGCATATCCGTTTCGCCCGCCTCATAAGCCACGTACTCTTCCACGCTGACATCGGTTTTGTCAGCCATCTCTCCTTCGGTAAAGCCTGCAATCTCACGCATCTCACGGATACGCGCTGCGACTTCCTTCAGTTTCAGGTCCATGTCACCCATTGTCTTCGTCTCCTTTTCCATTATGAAAAATGTCACCGCCCGCTCTTCACGTTGCGGCATTTTGAAAGGATTTGTTCTTGGAAGCAATAAAATAAGCCCGCCCCAAACGAACGTTTGAGACGAGCCTTTCACCCGCGGTACCACTCAACTTGCGTACAATGTACGCCACTCTTCGGATTCCAACAAATCCTATGCCTTGACGCGGCACTTACGGAAGTTCTTAATAGCCTTTCGGTGTTCAGACCTTCAGCTCGGAAGGGATAGGTCGATTCGTTCTGCAATACCGGTTCACACCAACCACCGGCTCTCTGAAAATGCGTTCCCGAGACCGTCTTCGTCACAGCCTTTGAACGATATATTGTTGTAAAATTAGGCACATTATAAGACCTTTCCGGTCAGTTGTCAACAGGTTTTTTGTTTTTTCAGCGCTGCCCGTTACGTTGCGGGCGTTCCTTTCTTCCAAAAAGCTTCCAGTTCATCGGCCACATCGGTTTCGGAGGATTCTTCCGTCCCGGATTTCTTCACCATATCGATGGCATCGCAAACGATTTTGAGGGTTTGGGACACACGTTTCGTTTCATACTCCAGATTCATTTTATCGATGTATCCGAGATACTCCGGCGGTTCAAAATGGTCGATGCCGGTGTCAATCAAAAGAAAAACCCTGTCATGCGTGAACCCTGTCACGAAAGGGGCGCCAACCGATTTTGCGAGCTTCATGACAGCATTCCGGCAATCGGCGGTCAGGATTTCCCGGGCTTCCGAAGAATCGTGAGAAAGGCATCGGAAACTCTTGTCAAATGCCTTGTCCCCCGTCGTAAAAAGATACTTCGCTCGAACCTCTCCGTCAGACCGGCGGATCTTCTCCTCAATCTCCTCAAACATATCTTCCGTGTAAATATACAAAACAGAAGAAAACTTCAAAGGGTTTTGAAAGTCGATAAACTGTCCGGTAAGGAGAGTCTCCGTCGAGTATTGATTCTCATACGTCGAGGCAACGGAAGCCTTCAGATTGGCGCGTCGGAACGCGATTCCTTTGTAGAATCCGTGTAACAGATTCGTGCTTTTTGCGAAATAGGAATAGGGCAGTACCTCACGAAGCGGGATCTCGTCCTCCTCAAGACCTTTGTCCGGCTCGAAAGAATAATGCCGGAACAGTTCCTGCGCAGCCTGTCGGACGACAAGCTTTTTGAACGCTGTGTCATATTCCTTTTCCCGCTCCTCCATGGCAGCGTCCGCGGCAAACTCCCATTTTAAACTCCATGCAGAAAGAATTACGGCAAGGACAAATACCACCGCAAATGCCGGGGGCGAAATGAATCCCAGAAGCAGAAAGAAAAGCGGAGTAAGAATCGACAAAAGCCGAAGCACGGCATACAAGCTTTCCCTGCTGTGAAAACGCGCGATTTTCTTTGCTTCCTGCGTCAGTGCCTCAGGCGTGATCATCGAATAGTCTTTCAAAACGTTTACTCCTTGAAGATATCGCGGTCGATTGCCAGCGAATCAATGACATTGCAGATAGCCCTCAGTTCACGGCGGGTCTTCTCGATCTCGAGCTCGGGCTTCAGCGCCTTGTATATGGTCGGCTCCATTGTGTCCTTTCCGCTGCTGACTGCGATATGGAGCGAATTATTGACAAATCCCACCATGAACGGATGCATGAAATCAGCCTGCAGCAGTTTCAGCATCTGCATCACGCGGGGCGTCAGAAGGTAGAAGGCCTCGGCGTCGTTCTGACAGGTGACGTCGAACATTCTGTTGAATTCAAGATCTTCCGTCTCAAGCTTGTGGCGGCGTTCTCCGCTTCTGTTGAACAGACGGCTCGTCTTCTTGTTCGAGAATCCGAAGGCTTTTGAAGCCACCTGCACATCGGAAACGAACGATTTATTGTAGGAAAATACCATCCATGTTCCGCGAAGGTATACGGTTGTATGACTGCTCTTTCCCGTTGAGGTGTGCTGCGCGATATACATGTCGGCGCGGCGGAACGGAACGCCCCTATAGCGCCCTTCCACAAGGTCTTCACTCTTATACCGGTTGCCCATATACATGATGCCGGTAGCCTGAATTTCCTTGTAGTCAAAGCCCATGCCCGGATAATAATTGTATTCATCAAACATTCCCGTAGCGGCACGGTTTACCACAAGCGCCTTATACTCCTTCCGATAGGCAGCGTTTCCTTTTCCGGCAATCAGCCAGCAAACTACTCCCGGAATCATCCCGAACAGGATGAAAAAGGGATTAAAGAAAAGCGGATGTTTCGCCATGATAACAATCGGCAGAATCAGGCCCGCGACAAGCAGGATTAATCCGACGATACCCAGTGTCACCAGTTGCTTCCTCGTTTTATTAAGTCTCTCCCAGTCGTTCATAGCCTTCTTTCTCCTCCTTGTTCGTTTCCCCGTATGATTCGTACGCGTCAGCTTCCGAAATCTCCCCCGCCGGGACATCGTAACCCGTTTCGTACGGCTGATTCTTTATTTTTTCCAACTCCGCCATTACATAATCCGCGAAAATGCTCCGGCTCATGATCAATTCATCGATAATCTCGCAGATAACGCTGAGATCTTCTTTTATGCGGCCAAGCTCCGTTTCAAGGCTTGCGTCTTTCCTTACGGGAGGCGCGGCCGTATCCATTCCGTTTATGACAACCAGATGAAGCTCTCCGTCAACCCATCCCATGACAAATGACACACGCCTCAGGTAACGCATCGCCAGTAATTTCTTCCGCACCCCCGGTGTCAGAAGGGACAAAGCCTCTTCATCGTTCTGGCAGGAGCAGGTGAATTCGCGGTCAAATTCCTCGTCACCCGTCAACAGGATATGCCGCTTTTTCTCTTTTGAAGTAAGAGCACCCGTCCTGATCCGGCTCTCGGTTTTCATGAAACCGCAAGACACCTGAAGGTCGGTCGTAAACGGTTTCGGGAATGTGAAAACCGTCCAATTGCCTTTGGTGCTCATGCTTATGTTAAGCATCGTCTTTCGCAGGGCAAAGTCGGCACGCATGAAGCCCACATCATGGTACAGGCCTTTGATCAGATCATCACTTCGAAAACGAAGCGGAACCGTTATCAGCCCTTTGTCTCTGAGTTCTCCTGCGGAAAATCCCCGGTCAATATGGAATTCATGCTCATCAAACAGCTCGGAAGCAACCCTGTTCATTACATTATTCTTATATGACCTGTTATATTTCTTCCGTGTTGTTTTTTCTAACAGGTAGCCTCCGATGCAAAAGATGAAGGCAAAAATCAGAAAAGCCGCTGTTTTCGCGGAAAGGCCTTCCGGGCTGGGAAGATCCCACAGTATGCCGATAAAGCCCCACGCAAAAAGAGAAATCCCGAGAAGCTGCGCCGCCGTGCCGGTCTTGGTGCAAATATCGGTTTTCTTTTGCATTTTCCTGAATTCCTGTTCCGTAATCATTGCCTTTGAAGTCCCCCGTCGAAGCCGGTGCTTTCGTTGTACGAATATTCCTCGAGCGCATACTCGGAAAAGATGCTGCGGCTCATGATCAGTTCGTCAACCACTCTTCTTGTCAGAAGCAGTTTTTTGCGCATTTCCGCAATCTCAGCCTTATAATCTATTGTCCTGTTAAGCTCATAACCAAACGGCACAAACGCATTTTGGACAATGAAATGCAGCGTATTGTCCTTCCAGCCGATAATCATCGGGAGGTTGACATCCCGGTAGAGACGAATCAGACGTTTTCTGATTGCCGGGGTCAGGAGCGTCATGGCTTCCTGCTCGTTCTGGCCGGAGCAGGCAAATATGCTGTCAAACTCGGGATCCCCCGTTGTGAAAAGATGCCTTTTCTTGCTTTTCTTTGTGAAAAATGAGCGGTTCACCTGGCTTTGGTCAAACATGCCTTCCGTCGTGAGCTGCAAATCGTATGTGAACGGTTTCGGGAAAGAGTACATTGTCCATGAACAATAGGCAGCCTTTTCACCCAACGGGTAATTAATTAGTTGGACATCTCCGCGGTAGAATTTCACATCATTAAATTCCCCGATCATCATATCATCACTCAGAACGTTTTCATAAGTCCACGCCATATCCGCGTCATCTATCGCAGACTTCGTGAACCCGGAATCCGGGTCATATGAGAAGCTGTCAAACATGCCTTCCGCTGCAGCTTCCACAACACCTTTTTTGACTCGCCTCGTAAATTCCTTTGTAAGGATTTTCCCTGCCAGAAAACCTCCCGCAATTAGTATCGCACTGAGAACGCATATAACAAGTGCGGGGATGGAGCCCTCATGACCCAGCAGAAACGACAGCAAAAGGCCCGGGACACCAAAAATAAACATGCATTCCCGTAAACAGCCTTTCTTATACAGACTCTTTTCCTGAAATTCTTTCAGTTCCTCAATTGTCATTTCCTCAATTGTCATTTCTTCCGATGCCATTGCTTTACCGGGTTCCTTCCCCTGCTTTTAATGTGCCCCGACTTCTTCGGAATCGTTGCTGTTCTGTTCCGCTGCAAGCAGCTCCGTTATATAATCCGCGTAAATGCTGCGGCTCATAATCACATTATCAATGATTTCGCAAATGATGCTCAGATCCTTCGCAGTCTCCGTACAGGACTCCGAAAAAGAGAATTCATGAAAGTACCTGGGCTGATCACAGATTCCTTTTCCGCTTTCCCAAATCAGGTGAATGTTGTTTTCTATCCATCCGATGATGAATCGCACCCCGGTCTTTCTGCGCAGCTCAAACAGTCTCTTCATGACCATCGGAGAAAGCATTTTTATAGCCTGCGGAGGGTTTTGCGACATGCAGACGAAGAAGTTGTCAAACTCGTCATTACCGGTCTGGAAAGGGGTTTTCGGTCTTTTGGGGGATAACGGAAGAACGCTCTTTCCTTCCGTATTCCAAATATAGGATCTGCTGTACACGACAAGATCGGTTTGAAAAGCTTTCGGGAAGGAGAAAATAGTCCAACTGCCCCTGAAATTCTTCTCCCCGCTCATTATCGCCGACGGCAGGTTAATATCAGCGCGGACAAATTGAATGTCGTGGTATTCCCCTGTCAGTAAACAATTCGTACCGAAGTCTCGCGGGATTTCCACCACTTCCTTTTCCATCAAGGCTTCGCCTTTCAAACCGCGGTCCGGGTAGAAAGAACACTTTTCGAAAAGGGACGACATGGCATTTTCCACAACAAGTCTCCGACATGGCTTAAAAGCC
>CADBTG010000261.1 GCA_902797475.1 uncultured Lachnospiraceae bacterium
AAATTCACGTTTTCCGGCGATTCTCAATCTTTTTATCACGTTTTTCAAAAATGTGTCTTACCCGAGCGCCACATCTAAAGCCATCATTAAGGTAAATCCGAACGAGAACATCAATACGCCGATGTTGCTGTGTTCTCCCGAAGACATCTCGGGAATCAGCTCTTCCACGACGACGTACATCATGGCACCGGCCGCAAAGCTAAGGAGATACGGCATCGCGGGAACCAGCAGTCCCGCCGCCACTATGGTAAGCAGCCCGAATATGGGTTCTACTGCACCGGACAGTGCTCCGTCCCGGAAAGCACCAAGGCGGCTCTTTCCGTTTGCGTGAAGCGGCATCGAAATGATTGCTCCTTCCGGAAAATTCTGAATGGCGATACCGATGGAAAGCGCAAGCGCTCCGCCGACGGTAATCGTCGCATTTTCCGAAAGCAGACCCGCGTATACGACGCCGACGGCCATGCCTTCGGGGATATTATGAAGCGTTACCGCAAGCACCATCATCGTTGTCTTTTGCAGTTTGCTCTTAACACCCTCAGGCTTGTCGCTGTCCATATGTATATGCGGGATGACCGAGTCAAGGAACAGAAGGAGCAGTACGCCGAGCCAGAAGCCGACGACAGCCGGGACAAATGCCCACTTGCCCATCTTCTCCGACTGGTCCATTGCAGGCATCAGAAGACTCCAGATCGAAGCCGCGACCATCACGCCCGCGGCGAAGCCGGTGAGCGCCCGCTGTACCTTCTCGTTGAGCTGTCCGCGCATAAAGAACACGCAGGCGGCACCGCCCGCCGTACCGGCAAAAGGGATCAATAAACCAAGAATGACGTCTTTCGTAAACATAGGGTTCCTTCCGTGTTACGGCTTCTTCCCGTCCTCTAAAAGATTTGTCATGCAATCCATGCCGAGAAGCACCGTCGAAGTATTATGCAGCAGTGCCGACGTTGCCGGCGGCAGTACGCCGAGCGCGCCGAACAGAATCAGCGCCCCGTTAAATCCTATAACAAACCGGTAATTTCTGTCAATCCGTTTCATCAGTCTGTCTGCGAGTTTTCGAAGGATGACAAGTTCCCGCAGATCCTCTGCGGCAATCGTAATATCCGCAACCTCTCTTGCGATATTGGCCCCGCTTCCGATGGCAATTCCGATATTCGCAAGCGACAGCGCAGGGGCATCGTTAATGCCGTCACCGATCATGATGACCGTATGGCCTGCCTCCTGCTCCTGCCGGATATACCGTGCTTTGTCCTCCGGAAGGACCTCTGCGTGAAAATCGTCAACTCCGACTTCGGCGGCAACCGCACGGGCTGTATTCACGCTGTCACCCGTCAGCATGACGGTTTTTTTGATTCCGGCTTTATGGAGTAAATCAATGGTCTTCGATGCTTCCGGTCTGAGGGGGTCGAAGATTCCGATTGCTGCCGCAAGTTCTCCGGCGATAGCAAGATAAAGCCAGGTACAGCCCGGGTCAAGCGCTTTGAACTTTCCGACTTCTGCTTCGGGGATCCGTACGTTCTCATCTTCAAACACAAAATGTCTGCTCCCGATGACTGCCCGGTTTCCGTCAATCATCGTTGCGATTCCGTGAGCAACCACATACTCGACTTCGCTGTGCATCTCCGTATGGTGAAGTCCCCGTTCCTCCGCAGCGCGCACCACGGCGTTTGCCACGGAATGTGGAAAATGTTCCTCCAGACAGGCAGCAACCCGAAGCATCTCCGCTTCCTCCCTGCCGGAAAATGTCACAACTTTCCTTACAGTCGGCCAGGCATGTGTCAGCGTGCCGGTCTTATCGAAGATGACGGTGTCCGCCTCGCTCAGGATTTCGAGATATTTTCCGCCTTTCACGGTAATCTTATACTGTCCTGCTTCCCGCATCGCAGAAAGAACGCTTAATGGCATTGAAAGCTTCAGTGCGCAGGAAAAATCCACCATCAAAACCGAAACGGCTCTTGCCGTGTTTCCGGTCAGCAGTAAGGTCAAAAGACTGCCCCCGAGGCACCACGGTACCAGTCTGTCGGCCAAATGATAAGCCCTGCTTTCCGCGCCGGATTTCAGCCGTTCGGACTCCTCAATCATCCGAACAATCCGGTCATACCGGTTCTCCCCGGCGGCATTGGTCACGCGGATGACACAGTTGCCTTCTTCGACGACACTCCCCGCATACACCGCAGAGCCTTCGTGTTTGGCAACCGGAACCGACTCACCGGTAAGAGATGCCTGATTCAGCATCACATCGCCGTGCTCGAGAATCCCGTCAAGCGGAATCACATGGCCGGTATTGACGATAATGCAGGTTCCTTCCGTTACGTCCGAAAGCGGCATAAGCACCTGCGCTCCGTCCGCTCCGACTGTCCAGACGCGGTCCACCTGTAATGACATGCTCCTTGCCAGATCTTCAACGGACTTCTTGTGTGTCCATTCTTCCAGCGTTTCGCCGATTCCGAGAAGGAACCGGACCGACCCGGCCGTTACATGGTCACCGGTCAGAAGCGACGTGCCGATGGCAACACCGTCCAAAACGTCCACCGTCAGCTTCCCTTCGGCAAGCGTCTTCCCTGCCTTAATCAATCGTGGCACGGCGCATACCGTATTGATTGCGCACCGTACCGGCATCGGC
>CADBTG010000262.1 GCA_902797475.1 uncultured Lachnospiraceae bacterium
GGCCGAAAGGTTGCTCCAGGTTGCGGAAATAAAGCCTACGGCGGCCAAAAGCAGAAGAATTACGCCGATTGCCATAACCGGAACCGTAGTTTCCTTTTCGGACTGCGCTTTTCCGGGCTGTACTTTGTTGTTTGCGGCAACGTGCTGCAGTCCTGCGGAAGCGGGAAGCTTTTGTTCCCGGTAAGGCAGTGGCGCGGGTCGGTTTGCGGGAACCGGAGGTTTCGGACCCGCTTCGGAGTACGGAAGAGGCGCAGGAGGAACGACCGGAGCATTCCCGGCAAGCGGCGTCATATTGCCGTCTTCCTTCTGCCCGAAAGCAGAATCAACCGGAACACCTGCTACAGTGTCCGGTTGATTAATCTTTTTGGTCAATTCTTTTTGAAGCTCAAACAACTCGTTTTTGAGCTTTTGGTTTTTGGTATACAGGCAGATTGCCCAAATGCCAAGCGGTATCGGTGATATGAGATAGATAATAATCGCAAGGATTTCCATAACATTCTCCCTCCACGCCTTATATGTCAGCTCAGTCTTTCAATCAGACAGATTGCCTCAACTTTCCATTCTCTGCAGGCGTAAAAACCTTTCTCGGAATAGCGGAGCGCTTCCCGCGCATACGAGCAAGCCGTCTGCGGGTCGGCGTCGTTCTTGCCGGCATAGGCCAAAGCACTCATCGTATAAATGGCACAGGCTTCGTCGAAAAACTCGGAATTCTCGTCGAGATAGGGCTTTACAAGCTCGGCTGCCTCATCGAACTTTCCTTCTTTATAGCATTTCTTAGCCTGGCGGATGCTCTCGAAGTTTCCGGAACCGGCCGCAACCATATCGGACTTGTTCTGCGGGCTGAGCATCTGAATCGAAATATCAAGCTTGCGGGAGAGATACTCGAGCGTCTTGATGGAAGGAACCGCCACACCGCTTTCAATCTGGCTCAGCATGTTACGGGTGATGAAGGTTCCGACGACTTCGCTCTGCGTCATCTTCTTCGCGATTCGGGCATCTTTAATAATCTTACCTAATTCTGCGCGATCCATAAATCCTCCTTCTTTACGTGTATGAAAGCAGATGAAAATCCGCTTATTGAAACAGACAAAGCCGGCCTCAAAACAGACAGCCGACGAATGATACAATTTCTGTAAAAGTGGTTTACTTACAATAGTTATTGTATAAGATAATACTGAAAAATGCAAGTGTTATTTACAGAAAATCAGGAAAATGAGGGGTTTTTGTTGTATTTTCCGTCTGCATCGTTTATACTGTAGAAAGCAGCGAACCGAAACCGGTTCGACGGTTCAAAAGGGGATAAAGAACCGCGCGAAAGGAGGATTTTCATGAAACATTTCAGTCGTAAAATTGCGGCAATGTTGATTTTGGTAATGATGGTGTGCTCCCTGTCCGCATGCGGAGGGACTGCGAAAGAGAAAGGGAAAACGCGTGAGGCGAATAAGACTTCCGTTTCGCCTGTTGCGACGCCTACAAATGAACCCACGAAAGAGCCTGTCGACACGCCGAGCGTGACGCCTACAGCCACGCCGACGCCTGAGGAGGAAGGCCTCCCTTGGAGCAAGCCCAGGTTCACGACACCCGAGCTTACGGACAAACAGAAGGAATTCAATTCGATCCTCGATCAGATTGTAACGGAACTGGCTGACGGGGAAGGAATGTCTTTGCATTTCATTTTCGAGCATCCGGAGAGATACGGCGTCAATAAGGAGAACGACTTCGGAATCGTGGAATCCGATCCTGCAGAGTATGTTGAGCAGTGCAAAAAGTTCCGTGAGATGCTTTCCGGCGTGAATCGGGATGACCTGACCAAGGGTCAGCAGGTCAATTATGACCGCCTGATGTACGAGATTCAGCTCGGTCTGCAGGGTGAAAGCGTCAATTCGCATCTGTACTGCGGGCTGTTCAGCAATCACGGCAATGTCATCGACAATCTATCCACGACGATTACCGAATATGCCTTCATCGAGAAGCAGGATGTGGAGGATTTTCTGGAAACGATGGACACACTTCCTGCGTTCCTGAA
>CADBTG010000263.1 GCA_902797475.1 uncultured Lachnospiraceae bacterium
CGTCGATGAAACGGGACAGAATGGCGATGATTTTGTATCGGTCAAGGAACTCCTTAGCATCGTCCTTCACGGACTGGCGGTCATCCTCGTCCACCAGGCTCCAGGCGGCGTTATCATACCAACCGGCGAACAGCTCGCCGTAGTTCGCCCTGAGGCTTTCCGATGCAAGTCTCGGAGCCGAGAGAATAATCTCGCTTTCATTGCCCCAGAACCTTGCCAGAACAAGGCGGATGCTGCTAAGCGTAAGCGAAAGCTTCGCATGGAAGCCCTCATCCTTTTTAGACTCCAGGGTGATGCCGACGCCGAGGCTTTCGGGAATCTCCTCGGGCGTCATTCCGATCAGCTGCGTGAGTTTATAAAGGTCACTTCCTTCCGACCCCTTCGCGGACTGAATCGCGAGAACCGTATCGATAGTGAAATCCCTGCTTTCAAGCGTCTTACGAACCGCATCGAGACCGAGTGCCTTAACGAGCGGGTCACCGGCGCCGAAACTGTCTGAAATCGCGTCTTTGACGGCCTTTCTGCAGAATTTTTCAGGGTCCTTCGGGCGGTAAATCACAATCAGAACGATAACCGCGACAACG
This sequence comes from uncultured Lachnospiraceae bacterium, assembly GCA_902797475.1. GTDB lineage: Bacteria > Bacillota > Clostridia > Lachnospirales > Lachnospiraceae > ISDg. Next base: position 585 of record CADBTG010000263.1, read on the forward strand.
CAAAGAATCCCCGCCGGGATAATCCACCGAAGCGGGGTTCGTTTCACACGTTTCTTCGTTGTCTCATAAGCGGCGTGACCGGTTTCATCAAAGGGCGGCCGCGAGCGGAATTCGTTCATGGTCTCTCCTTACACAATGGCCTCTAAAAGCCTGTCACCCCGGAGGGTCGGGTCCTCTTCGTGGAGGACGCCCTGGCGCATAATCAGGATACGGTCGCACAAATCAAGCTCCTGCTCGTCGTGCGTCGTAATCAGGATGATGCCGTTACGTTTCTTGTATTCCGCCATGTAGTGACGGATGGCGGCCTTGCAGACAAGGTCGAGGGCAGCGCCCGGCTCGTCCATGATCAGGACCGGCGGGTCGTTCGCGACGGAGCAACCGATGCTTAAACGCTTCTTCATGCCGCCTGACATGGCGGACACGCGCACGTTCAAAAACTCGCCGATGCCGAGCATTGCAAGTACACCGTTTTCAAGCTCCTCGTCCATATCGAACGGGCTGTCGCAATACCAAAGCCGAAGGTTGTCCCTTGCAGTCAGTTCGGGAATCAGAGGGTTCTCCTGCGGCACGTAACCGATTGTGCGCTCGCGCTCCTTCGGCTCCTTGAACATGTTGTGCCCGAAAGCGCAGAATTCCCCTGCATCGGGGCGCAGAGTCCCCGCCAGAATCGAAAGAAGCGTGGATTTGCCGCAGCCGTTGGCACCTGCAATCGCAATGCACTCACCCTGCTTCGCGGTAAATGAGATGTCTCTTAACACAGGCTTCTTCTTACCGTAACTTTTGGCGATGTTCTTTACTTCAATCATAGTCTGTTACCTTAGAACAAAGCGGCAAATAAACCGAGAACCATGGCCAGGCTCAAAAGGATGGCCAGTACCTTAACGATCAGAACCTGGTTCTTTTTGTTGAAGAAATTCATGTCCTACCTCCTATCATTTTCCATCCGGAAGAATATCTCTTTCGTCATTTTGCATGTTCTTTAATACGACACCGCTTTCCGCGGAGAGCCACAGCTTGATGCAGCCGTCCTTCGGGAAGAAGATGACGGCATCCGGCCAATAGCCTGCGCGGTCGGTCTTCATGATGCGGACCAGCTTGATTTCGTCGGTGATGCCGGCCTTACGGACCGGGATGACGAACTCGCGGTCCTCGGAGCTGTTGTTGACCGCCACGATGACGGCGGAATCTTCGGTAAATCTCGCATAACTGAGGAAGCCCGGCTCGTGGGAAAGCATGATCAGCGAGCCCGTGCGAAGCGCCGGATAATTCTTGTGAATCCGGATCATTTCGCGGTGGAAGCCGAGCATTTCCATGTCCTCACGGCCCCAAGGGTACGTTCTGCGGTTGTCCGGATCGGTCCAGCCGACCTGCCCCGCTTCGTCGCCGTAATAGACGGTCGGTGCGCCGGGCCACGTCATCTGCATCAGAACCGCCTCACGCATGACGGCACGGTTGATGTGCTCGCCCGCAAGCTCCGGTCCGAGAAGTCCCGTGCGCCCGGAAATCCGGTTCGTTCTTGTTAAGAACCGCGAATGATCGTGGTTCGAAAGCTCGTTCATCGCCGTGTACAAGGAGCCCGTCTCGAACTTCGCCGAATTGTCGGTCATGGCCGTGACAAATGCGACGTCGTTGTTCAGCATGTCCGCCCGGAACTCATCGCTGTGCTTCTCCATGCCCGTAAGGAACCAGGTGATCGGCTCCATGAACGCGTCATAGTTCATGACGGTGTCCCATTCGTCGCCGGTGAGCCACTCGCCCGGGTCGCCGTAATGCTCGGCAAGGATGATCGCATCCGGGTTGGCCTTCTTCACGCGCTTGCGGAATTCCTTCCAAAAGCGGTGGTTGAAGTAGCGGCTGTGCCCGAGATCCGCGCCGACGTCAAGACGCCAGCCGTCGATGTTGTACGGGGGCGAAACCCATTTGGCAGCGATGCGGAAGATTTCCTCGCAAAGCTCTTTCGACTTTTCATAATTGAGCTTCGGAAGGGTCGCGTGGTTCCACCAACCCTCGTAGTCCTCATTTTCCGGCCACGAATCCGAGCGGAATTCGAAGTAGTTCCGGTAAGGGCTGTCAGCCGACCAGAAAGCGCCAATCGGGAAGCCCTCGGCATCTTTGTAGATGCCCTCGCGGTCCATCCAGCGGTTGAAGGAGCCGCAGTGGTTGAACACGCCGTCGAGGATGATTTTCATCCCACGCCGATGGATTTCCGCAACGAAATCCGCGAAGAAAGCGTTGCTCGCCTCGAGGTTTTCGGGGTCGGTCACACGCTTGATGTAACGGTATGCATGACGGTTGTCGTGATCGCCTTCTTCAAGAAGGCGGTCGTCGTCATGAAGGATCACGCCGTAGTGGGGATCCACACGGTCATAATCCTGAATGTCGTATTTGTGATTGGAGGGCGACACGAAAATCGGGTTCAGGTACAAAACCTCGACTCCGAGCTCCTGCAGATAGTCGAGCTTCTTCAGGATGCCCTTCAGATCGCCACCGTAAAAGGTACCTACGTCATTGGCCTCGGGATAGCGGTTCCACTCGGGAACGGCCGTCACGTAGTTGTCGATGTAGTAGTATTCGCGGTCGGTTACGGAGTTGTCCACGTTGCCGTTCGCGAACCGGTCGACGAAAATCTGGTACATGACCGCACCTTTCGCCCAATCGGGCGTCTTATACCCGGGGGTGATGCGGAAGTCGCCGTGTCTGTCATGCTCCTTCTGAAGACCGAAGTTGTTGTAGCAGAAGCCCCCGTCCGGAGTTTCAATCCAATATGCGTAAAAACACTGTCTGTCAGAGAGCGTAAAGGAAGCCTCATGAAGCTCGTAGAGCAGGTGCTTGCGCACGCAGGTCATGGGAATCTTCTCACCCTCAAAAAGGACGAAGGCCCGAAAGCCCTCTTTGTTCGGCATGCGAAGCCTTACGGTGACGGCACTGTTCGCCTCCGGCTCCATCGGAGTCCGGAAGAGTTCCGTGCCGTCGCTGAAGATAGCTTCCTGCCATGGATAATTCAGTTCACTCATATATCATAGCGGCTCATGCCGGCAGCCTCCCGGCTTTAAAATTCTTTAGCTTTGCGGCTGTTGCGCACAATGACAACAACCAGGATGCCCATCAGGGCAAGCATGCAGAACGGACCGGCCGTCATAATGCCCTTCTTCACGAAGGCACCGGAAATAATGCTCTGTCCCTTATACGTGCTCGGGGAGACGGAAACCGTCAGGTCGTTAATGCGGCTGTCATTCCAGGCCTTTACCATCTCGGCAAAGCCGGCCATGATCTTGTCCCGCTTCGCGGTCAGGTTGACAACTTCCTTCTCAAAGGCCTCGCGTTTCTTCTGCATCTCGGCCTCTTCCTGCTTGGCGATTTCCGCAATCTGTTCAGGAGTCAGGGCAGGGGTATCATCGGGGGTGTCACCGTCGGTGTTGTTGCCGTTGTTGGCGTTATTGCCGTTATTGGCGTTGGCCTTGTTGCCGGCGTTGTTGCCGGTTGCTGCACCGTTGTTGGCATTAACTTTATTGTCGGCGTTGGTGTTTCCGTCTCCGGCATCGGCGTCGGTTTCCTCGTCCTCAGTTGTGCCCTTCTTATACTGCTGCAGAATGTCATCCACTTTATGCTTCGTGATGGCA
>CADBTG010000264.1 GCA_902797475.1 uncultured Lachnospiraceae bacterium
CGATATCACCGAGTTCATCACTGGCGCCGCTCGAAACGAATACCTCATCGTCAGCAAGGTCGATGCCGCGCTTTCTGTAGTACTCTGCAATCGTCGTACGAAGGAAAGGCGCTCCGGGTTCCGGCATATAGCCATGGAACCGCTCCGGACTTGCCTGGTCGTCTACCGCTTCGTGAAGCGCTTTGATTACCGCATCACAAAGGGGCAGGGAAACATCGCCGATGCCCATGCGATACAGATGGGTTCCGGGATGCTCCTCAAGGTATGCTTTGGTCTTCTTGGCAATGTTGAAGAAGAGATAGGAATCCTTCAAATCGCGGTAATGCATGTTGGGCGTAATCATTTCCGTTCTCCTTTTTTAATGGATTTATGCTTCCGCTCTCGCGGTGAATTCTCCGTCCTTCACGTCAAGAACGATTGTCTGACCCGGACGGATTTCATCCGCCAGAATCATCTTCGCGCTCAGAGTCTCCACATGCTGCTGCAGATACCGCTTCAGCGGACGGGCTCCGAATACCGGATCATAAGCGGCATTGACCGCATACTCCCGCGCTTCCGGAGTCAGTTTAACCGAAATCCTGCGTTCATGCAACCGCTCGTTGAGTTCCTTCAGTAACAGATCGATGATACCGTTCACATTCTCCTTCGTAAGAGGACGGAACAGAATAATCTCATCCAACCGGTTCAGAAACTCCGGGCGAAAATGCAACCGCAGCTCTTCTCTGACAGCCTTCTCGCTTTCCGGCGCAATCGTACCGTCCGGACGGATTCCCTCAAGAAGATACTCGGCGCCGAGGTTCGATGTCATAATCAGAATCGTGTTCTTAAAGTCCACGGTACGTCCCTTGGAGTCCGTAATCCGTCCGTCGTCAAGCACCTGCAAAAGCACGTTAAAGACGTCCGGATGAGCCTTCTCGACTTCATCAAACAGCACAACGGAATAAGGCTTTCTGCGCACTGCTTCGGTCAGCTGCCCGCCCTCGTCGTATCCGACATATCCGGGAGGCGCTCCGATCAGTCTCGCAACGCTGTGCTTTTCCATATATTCACTCATATCGATACGAACCATGTTCTGCTCGTTATCGAAAAGTGCCTCTGCAAGAGCCTTTGCAAGCTCCGTCTTGCCGACACCGGTCGGTCCCAAAAACAGGAAGGAACCGATGGGCTTGCCGGGATCCTTGATGCCCGCCTTCGAACGAAGGATGGCTTCGGTTACCTTCGTGACAGCCTCATCCTGACCGATGACACGGCGATGTAAAAGCTCACCGAGACGTAACGTCTTCTGCCGCTCGCCTTCCGTCAGCTTCGAAACCGGAATGCCGGTCCAACGGGATACAATCCTGGCAATCTCGTCCTCGTCCACGGTCTCGTGAACAAGCGCGTCTTCCCTGCCTTTGGTTGCAGCCTCTGCCTCTTCAAGTTCTTTCGCCAGTTTCGGCAGTCTGCCGTATTTCAACTCAGCCGCCTTATCAAGATTATAATGTCTCTCGGCATCGCTGATCTGCTTGGCAACTTCTTCCTGTTCCTCCTTGATGCGGCGGATCTTCTCGATGGCCGCCTTCTCGGAATCCCACTGTGCCTTTTTAATGGCAAATGCTTCCTTCTTCTCCTGCAGTTCCTTCTCTAAGGACGCAAGACGCTCCTTCGAGCCTTCATCTTCTTCCTTACGAAGTGCCGCTGCCTCAATCTCCATCTGCATTATTGAACGGCGCATGTCATCCATTTCGGTCGGCATGGAGTCAAGCTCGGTCTTAATCAAAGCACAGGCCTCGTCCACGAGGTCAATTGCCTTATCGGGCAGGAATCTGTCGGAAATGTAACGGTTGCTCAAAACCGCAGCACTGACAAGCGCACTGTCTGAAATCTTTACGCCGTGGAATACTTCGTAACGTTCCTTCAAACCACGCAGAATCGAAATCGTATCCTCGACCGTCGGCTCATCCACCAAAACAGGCTGGAAACGGCGCTCAAGGGCCGCATCCTTCTCCACGTACTGACGGTACTCGTTAAGTGTCGTAGCACCGATGCAGTGCAGCTCACCTCTTGCGAGCATAGGCTTTAACATATTGCCGGCATCCATTGCGCCGTCGGTCTTTCCGGCACCGACAATGGTATGCATCTCATCGATGAACAGGATAATCCTGCCGTCGCTCTTTCTGACTTCCTCCAATACGGCTTTCAGACGTTCCTCAAACTCACCGCGGTACTTGGCACCTGCCACGAGGGCACTCATATCAAGGGAAAATACCACCTTGTCTCTCAGTCCCTCGGGAACATCGCCGTTTACAATACGCTGCGCAAGACCTTCCACAACGGCAGTCTTGCCGACGCCTGGTTCGCCGATCAGAACCGGGTTATTCTTCGTCTTACGGGAAAGAATCCGGATCACGTTTCGAATCTCGGCATCACGACCGATGACGGGATCGAGCTTCTGCGCACGGGCACGCTCCACAAGGTCGTAACCGTACTTTTCAAGCGTATCGTAGGTCGCTTCCGGGTTATCGGTATTCACCTGCTGGTTTCCGCGAACCGTGGCAAGCGCCTGCAAAAAGCGCTCTCTCGTGATTCGGAACTCATTCAGGATGGCTGCCGCCTCACGCTCCGCATACTTCAGGATCGAAAGGAACAGGTGCTCCACGCTGACATAGGAGTCGCCCATCGCCTTCGCCTCATCCTCGGCGTAAATCAGGACCTTATTCAAACCCTGCGACACTCTCGTATCGCCGCCCTGAACCTTCGGAAGACGCTCAATCTGACCCTTCACCTGTGCCGTAAAAACAGGCACCTGTATTTCCATCTTGCCGAACAGCTTCGGCATCAGTCCCTCGGAATCGGTAAGAAGTGCATAGAGAAGGTGCTCGGAACGAATCTCGGGGTTACCGTAATCGTATGCAACCTTCTCGGCCGCCTGTACTGCTTCCAGGGATTTCTGCGTAAACTTGTTAATGTTCATAAAATCACCTTCTTTGTTACATTTGTTTTATGTGTTATACTCCTCATAGCACAAATATAACATTTTCTGATGTCTATGTCAAGCCTTCTGCGCTTTTTTCTCTTTTCTTTTTTCCCTGTGACTTCGTGAGGTCCGCTGTTTCTTTGACCGGTATGGCATTACTCCTTCATGGCAGGAAATGTCAGCATGATATCAAGGTCCACATCCCCCTTGATGCCGGGAACGGTACCGCTGCTCGTATACTGCCAGATATCGAAATCGAAGCGGTAAGAAACCTTCTCACCGTAATATGCAAACCAGAACGGATACTTCGAAAGCGCATCTCTGTCGTAATTCAGAATCGACCAGCGCGTGCTTGCGTAAACCATCGGCGTGTAGCCGGCTTCCTCGATCACCTTGCAAAATGCCAGAAGACATTTTGTCCGTTCGTCTCTCGTCAGCATATTGCCGCGCGCGGTTTTCTTGGTTTCGTAAAGCTCCGTGTCAATGACAATCGGAAGTTTGATTTCCGCACCGTATGCCTTGTACTCCTGAATCCGGTCAAGGCAGAACTGCGCTTCTTCAATGGCTTCTGCCTCGGTGATTGCCTGCGTGTAGAAATACAGCCCGATATCGATTCCGACCGAGGCCGCGCCTCTCACATTTACCGTCTCAAAGCGGTCTCTCTCCACGGTTCCCTGCGTTACGCCGCGATAGCCGCAACGGATTATGGCAAATTCTATGCCGGCGTCCTTTACCTGATTCCAGTCGATTTCTCCTTTGTCATTGTTATGATGGGAAAGGTCGATTCCCATGCGGGAAATGACATTGCCTTCGTCATCGCGGAGCTCACGGAAGCCGTTGTCCTTAATGACAAGGTTGTTCCAGTCATACGAATGGAAAGGTACTTTTTCAAAGCGGGGCAGATAATACCGGCCCGTCGCCGAACCTGAAAGGACAATCGGATTGTCTATCGGTTCCGCAGCGGGTTCAATGATCTTCGTGCCCTCGGGATCCTCGTAATTAAGTCCGACATAGGCGCCGAACTTCGCTTCGATCAATGCAAAACGGTTACCGGCCGGAACAATCATGCCGTCTAAATAGCCGATGAACTCTCCGCTTCCGAGACAAACCGGTGTGGAGATGACAAGCAGATGATTCTCATCGCTTACCTGGAAGCCCGTGAACGAAACGGCATTGGTCTGAGACCGGAACACATACTCTGTTCCGCCTGCTTTGACGCCAATCGTTCCGTCTCCTTTGTCTTCGGTTTGGAAGTAGGATGCCGCCACGGTCTGCGGATTCATGGACACAACCTCATCCAGCGTATTCATGTTAATGAAGCCGTAGGTTCCGTCCCCTTCTCCGAAGAAGAGATACCGCTCTCCGCCCATCTCA
>CADBTG010000265.1 GCA_902797475.1 uncultured Lachnospiraceae bacterium
CCGTGATTTCGAGAAGCTCACGGTCTCCCATCGTGCTGTGATGGATGCCGTTTACCTCAAACACGCCCTTGGTCATCGTACCGGTCTTGTCCATGGCGACAATGCCGGTCTTTGCAAGCTGCTCAAGGTAATTCGAGCCCTTGACCAAAACGCCCGCACGACTCGCGCCGCCGATTCCCGCGAAAAATGTGAGCGGGATGCTGATGACAAGTGCGCACGGACAACTGATGACGAGAAATGTCAGGGCGCGGTATACCCACATGCCCCACTGTGGCGCTTTGCCGAGGATCAACAGAACAACCGGCGGCAGCAAAGCAAGCGCCAGTGCGCTGAAGCACACGATCGGCGTATAATAGCGCGCAAAGCGGGAGATGAAATTTTCGGAACGGGACTTTCTCGAAGACGAGTTCTCCACAAGCTCGAGAATCTTCGATACCGTGGATTCGCCGAAGTCCTTCGTCGTCCGCACGCGGATGACGCCGGTCATATTGATGCAGCCGCTGATGACATCGTCATCAACCTCTGCCTCACGCGGAACGCTTTCCCCGGTCAGAGCGCTTGTATTGAGCGTCGTTCTTCCCTCGATGATGACGCCGTCAATCGGGATCTTCTCACCGGGCTTTACGACGATAATGCTGCCGACCTCGACCTCATCGGGATCAACCCTCTCGGTCTCGCCGTCACGCTCCAGGTTCGCGTAATCCGGCCGGATGTCCATCAAAGCGCTGATGCTTCGGCGGCTCTTGCCGACAGCGTAGCTTTGGAACAGCTCCCCGACCTGATAGAAAAGCATAACGGCAATGCCGTCAATGTAATCCCCGTTACGCTTAATCAGCGCAAGAGCGATGACACCGACGGTCGCAACCGCCATCAGGAAATTCTCGTCGAACACCTGCCGGTTTTTGATGCCCTTGAGCGCCTTTAGGAGGATGTCGTAACCGACCGTCAGGTACGGAATCATATAAAGCAGAAACCATACCGGCTCCTTAACCGCCGCGTCGTCTCCCTCTCCCAAAAAAGCGTACAGAATCCGGATGGCGGCCAGAAATGTAGCCGCAACCAGGATCCGGATTAACATCTTCCTTTGCTTTTTACTCATAAAACACTCCTTGCAGAAACACCGGCCGGACAGTACAGGCCGGTGCCTTAACCCTTACAGATAAATCTCGCAGTCGTCTTCAACCTTCTTGCAGTTTTTGAGGACCTCTTTCATGACTGCCTTCACATCGGCGCCGTCCTCAAATTCCACATTCATCTTAAGTGCCATGAAGTTCACAACGGCATCCTTGACGCCTGCCGTCTTCTTCGCGGCATCCTCCATCTTGTTGGCGCAGTTTGCGCAATCGACTTCGATCTTATAACTCTTTTTCATATCCGCTTTACCTCCGATATATGAACATTCATTCATTTGTTCATATAATACACCGAGTTACCTCTTCTGTCAAGAGGAAAACGCGACGAAACCGTCATACAACAAAAAGCGGCACATCCGTGTCGCTTTTCGTCGGCTTATTATGTAATTGGTATGGTTTTGAAATATCTTTCGTAATCGGCTTTATGCCTGGAATCTCTTACGCTTCCGTAAAGAGAGGCGTGGAGTAATAACGGTCGCCGCTGTCAGGAAGAAGGGCAACGATTACCTTGCCGGCATTTTCTGCTCTCTTGGCAAGCTCGATGGCGCTGAAAAGAGCGGCACCGGAGGAGATGCCTACGGAGATGCCTTCGGTTTTGGCAAGGAGCTTAGCGGTGGCAAAAGCGTCCTCATTTGCCACGGGGAATACTTCGTCATAAACCTTCGTATTCAAAACATCCGGAACAAATCCTGCGCCGATACCCTGAATCTTGTGCGGGCCTGCATGGCCTTCGGAAAGAACAGGGGAGGAAGAAGGCTCAACTGCTACAACCTTAACGGCGGGGTTCTTGCTCTTCAGGAACTCACCGGTACCGGTAACCGTACCGCCGGTGCCTACACCTGCCGTGAAGATGTCTACTTTGCCATCGGTATCGTTCCAGATCTCGGGACCGGTCGTCTCGCGATGGATCTTCGGGTTGGCGGGGTTCACAAACTGTCCGGGAATGAAGCTTCCGGGGATCTCGGCAGCAAGCTCATCAGCCTTTGCGATAGCACCCTTCATGCCCTTTGCTCCCTCGGTGAGAACAATCTCGGCACCGTATGCCTTCAAAATGTTTCTGCGCTCAACGCTCATCGTCTCGGGCATCGTCAGGATGATCCGATATCCCTTTGCTGCGGCAATTGCGGCAAGTCCAATTCCGGTGTTACCGGATGTGGGCTCAATGATAACGCTGCCTTCATGCAGAAGTCCCTTTGCCTCGGCGTCCTCAATCATCGCTTTTGCAATACGATCCTTTACACTTCCGGCGGGATTGAAGTATTCAAGCTTCACGAGTATGGTTGCCTTCAGGCCAAGTTTCTTCTCAATGTTCGTAACCTCGACCAAAGGTGTGTTTCCAATCAGTTCAATTGCTCCCTTATAAATCTTAGACATATCTGTGTCCTCCTAAAATTTGTTCTATTCTATCTCAAACAAGCTCTTTCGTCAATCCCATCATGCCTCCGGGCACCCGGTTCGTCACGCATCTTGAGGTGCTGCGGCGGGCAGTTCCGGTCGACTAATCATCTGTTTCGTCCGCATACCTTGTGGCGTTTCTGCGGAACTCGCTTCGCTCAAACAGTCCTCGAAACGCCCCATGCGGTCTCACAGATGTTAAGTCGACAGTTGCCACACCCGTGCGGCAACCGTCAATCCCCGCCGCGGCACCTCTGATGTATTACGACCGGGTGCCGAGGACGGAAAAATACGGTATGAAAAAGTATCCTTAACAAGTAGATATGAGTATTGTCTGTTGAATTAATGTCTTTCCAGCCGGATGCCTCGGGCGGAAATGTTTCGGTATGAAAAAGTTTCAACACTTAGAAAAAAGTCAATTTACTATTGCAATGTTTATGCGTTTGCTGCTGCAGCAAAGCCGGCATCAAGGTCGGCGATGATGTCGTCGATGTGCTCGGTACCAACGGAAAGACGGATCGTGCTGCGGGAGATACCCTGATCAGCAAGCTCCTCGTCGGAAAGCTGAGAGTGCGTCGTCGAAGCCGGATGGATTACAAGGCTCTTAACGTCGGCTACGTTGGCAAGAAGGGAGAATACCTTCAATGCATCGATGAATGCCCATGCCTCCTTCTGGCCGCCGCGGATGTCAAATGTGAAGATGGAGCCGCCGCCGTTCGGGAAATACTTCTTGTAAAGAGCGTGATCCGGATGATCGGGAAGAGAAGGATGATTTACCTTCACAACCTGCGGATGCGCGGCCAAGAATTCGAGCACCTTCTGCGTGTTCGTGGTGTGGCGC
>CADBTG010000266.1 GCA_902797475.1 uncultured Lachnospiraceae bacterium
AGCTGTGGTTGAAAGCTGGGCTACAAGGATTCGAACCTTGAACTGACGGAGTCAGAGTCCGTTGCCTTACCGTTTGGCGATAGCCCAATATGCAGTGTCGCTCGACACAAACGTTATTATACTGTAAGTCTTTACGTTTTGCAAGCACTAATTTCACAAATTTTTGACGGAAATTATGGTATTAATCTCTTCTTAATTCGAATTTCATCAGATTTTCACAAAAAATAGTAAATACCATCTTTCTTTTTTCGTCCTTATAATGTATAATGTGATTTACCACCAATGAGTAATTGGGGGGAAAAAGACCGCGAAAGGAGTATAGTAATATGAAGAATCTGACCAAACTTGCATTCCTTGCTGCTATCGCAGGAGGAGCCTATTACCTCGTGAAGACCCTTACCGCCGAAGAGCCTGCTGCTGTTCCGGCTGACAATGATGACCTTTTTGAGGGTGATTTCGAGACCGGCGAGACCGCTGAGGCTGAGGAAGCCGCTGCCGGAAAGTTCGCTACCTACAAGCAGAAAGCTTCCGAAATTGCCAAGAAGGCAGGCGAGAAAGCTTCTGAGTTCGGTAAGAAGGTTGCTGCCAAGGCCGGTGAGGCTAAGGATTTCGTAGAGAAGAAGGTTGAGGAGCTCAAGAAGAAGGATGCTGCAGATGAGCTCACCGATGCCATCGACGAAGCTGCCGAGCAGGTTGAAGACGCTGCTGAGGATGCTGCCGAGTTCGTAGGCGATGCCGTTGATGAATTCAAGCCCGTTGAAGATCCCGAGGATCCCGAGGCTTAATTCCCAATCAAGTTGAAAGCGAAGGCTGTCCGGATTGACCGGGCAGCCTTTTTTTGCGGATAAAGCAAAAGAAAAGGATAACAGGCGTCCCCGTTATCCTCTTCTTTGCCTCATCCATTGTCTGAGGACTCTTCTTTCCCTTTTTGGTACAACTTTATTTCCAGATAATGATCGTCGGCTTTCAACCCAAGGCTTTTAATGTCTCAGATTAGGCTCACTCACATTATAATTCTGGCATGTTGATACTCTCTAGTATATCATGCGGCGGCGTCAAGTCAACCCTTTTTCCGTCATTCTATACTAAATCTCATAGCGAATGCGGTTAATAACCGTCAAATTGGCCGCTTTTTCGCGGAATTCTTTCTCGGTCATCACCTGTGTGACAAATGCGAACTCGCTCGATTCGCACTCCAAAATGGAGATTTCTTTCGCAATCGGGAAGATCTCTCGAGCCTTTGCCGCTTCGGCAATCGGAACACGTACGAAGAACTTATTCTCGATATCGTCCCTTGCACCGAGAACCATCTTCTCACGCTCCCAAAGGATCGGAATGTTCACGTGGCGGTGCTTGGCTGCGTCAATGACATCGGATACGACTGCGCTTGCGGTCGGAAGCTTTCCGGCACCCATGCCGTAGCATACAACGTCGCCGAGCATGTTTCCGCGAACCATGATGGCGTTATAAACACCGTTCACGGGGTACAGCGGATTCTTCTTGCGAATCATGTACGGTGCCACAATGGCATAAACGAGACCGTCCTTTAAGTAGCTTCTGCCGAGAAGCTTAATGCCGTGCTTCATGGCCTTAGCATACAGTACGTCGATGTCGGTAATCCCGACGATGCCTTCTGTGTATATATCCTCGTAATCCACCTGTCTCGCGTAGGCAAGTGAAGTAAGGATTGCAATCTTCCTGCAGGCGTCATGACCTTCGATGTCCGCAGCGGGATTCCGCTCCGCAAAGCCCTTCGCCTGTGCGTCCTTAAGAGCATCCTCAAAGGAGGCCCCCGTCTCACGCATCATTGTCATCATATAGTTGGTCGTTCCGTTCAGGATGCCGCAAACCTCTTCGACTTCGTCGGCCGTGATGGAACGGATCAGCTGTCTGATTACCGGAATGCCGCCGCCCACGCTTGCCTCAAACAGGAAGTTAATCTTGCGACTCCTGGCGATTTCCACGAATTCCGCTCCGTGAACCGCTACAAGCTCCTTATTGGACGTGCAGACGCTTCTGCCGGTCTCGAGAGCTTCCTTGGTGAATTCGTACGCCGGATGGATTCCTCCCATCACCTCTACGATGATCTCCACCTCGGGATCCTCAATGATCTGACGGAAATCATGCGTCAGATAAGGCTCCACGGGATCTCCCGGAAAATCTCTCAAATCCAAAACATACTTTATGTCGAGGGGAAATCCGACACGCTTCGCTATAATGTTCTTGTTCTTCATCAAAACATCGAACACGCCGGCTCCGACCGTACCGTATCCCAAAATCGCTACATACATTTCTGTCTCCTTCGCAGCCCGCAATGAGCCGCTGCCGATAATCTGAACCCCTTTACACTACTCGCTGCCGAGTATCTTAAGATAATGCACGCCCTTCAGGCTGCGGAGTTCCGAAAGCAGGACTTCCGTGGAAGCCGTTTCCGGACGAATCTCCATCCCCAATGCCACAGAGGCAACCCCGCCGGTCGGAATGCTTTGCTGAATCGTCAGGATGTTGGCATTGCATCCGGCAATCTTCTGCAGGATGGAGGAAAGAATCCCCTGCTTGTCATCCACCTGTAGCATGACATTCAATGTCTTACCGCGGGTATTCTCGTGGAACGGAAGGACATCGTCTTTATACTTATAAAACGAGCTTCTGCTGAGTCCGACCCGGTCTGCCGCTTCTCTTACGGTCAGGCTTTCGTCACAGGCCAGCATGTGTTTTACTTCCACAACCTTCAAAAGGACCTCGGGAAGCGCGTCTCTTTTCACGATAAAGTATTCCTCGGAACCCATACGCACCTCCTGTTCTGTTTGCCCGTGATGTTTGCGTCAGAAACACATTTGTCCACGATTATAAGGATTTTACCACAAACGAACGGAAAATGCAACAAAGAATTAAATATTCATTTTTTTGAAAAAACAAAAGAGACAGGCCGAAACAGCCTGCCTCTTCGTGTTTTTTGTGATTTTAAATTGTCAATATCAGATTCGGCGGATATCAAAGCTGCCGCCCGGAGCTCTGTGTTTTCCGGGTGCAGGACCGTCGCCGCCTTCCTCGCCCCAACTGTCGACAATTACGTCCGGACAGTCAAATTCCATGATCTCGATATCAACCGGTTCAAATGTATCCTTTTCCATAGTATTCCCTCGCATATATCCTCTTTTTACGCTATCTGAGTGTCCAGTATTCATTCGATTTGATGCATACCGGATAGTAAGCCCAGACATACTCGGTGCCGTCCTTCTCGTAGTAAACCGTGAAGTACAGCGTCTCGTTTTTATATGCTTCTGCCGGGAACACAAGGCGGATGATTCTCATTCCGTCGTAGTCATTCCTGTAAGGGTCGCTCGGAAGGAGCGTCTGAATCGATTTGCCGTTCGGATTCACACCGGGCATTGCGCTGAACGCATCGGTGAATCCCACATTGGTATCCGTTACAGATGCCTTCTCGGCCTCATAAAGTACCGGATCCTTGGCTGCGTAACCCTTGGTGGAAACCGTGATTCTCGTGAAATCTGCTCTTCCCTTATCAATGCCGCAGACAAAGGAAATCATTAAGAACTTTTCGTCGTCGTATTTTCCGGTTTCGAGCACTGCGGTACTGTAGTCCGAACCGTTGTGCTGGATATAATTGAAGCCCCAGTAA
>CADBTG010000267.1 GCA_902797475.1 uncultured Lachnospiraceae bacterium
CAACCTGCCGCAACAAGCACCGTCAGGACAATGAATACCGGAACCTTCTTCGTAAAACGTTCCTTTTTGGTCTTATGATGAAATATCAGCATGGCAAGACCGCTTCCTATTGCACCGCCGAGTGCACTGATGGTAAGAAGCTTCTTCTCCGGTATGCGCCGGCCGTTCTTCTTCGCCCGCGCCTTATCGACGCCGAACAGAATGAACGCATATATGCTCATCAAAAACCAATACAACAGTAAAAGCATCTTTTCTCCCCCATTTCCCGGAAATGCTGCTGCTCCAATGTTACAACACGACAAACCGTCATACAAGAGGAAAATGTGAAAAGCCCCGAAGGATTTCCCCCTCAGGGCTTTGTTGCACTTATTTCTTCTCTCCTGCCGCAAGCCTTACGCATTCATAAGCTCCGTCGTAATCACCGTTCTGCTTCATTTGGTTGATTCGACGGCAGAGATGAATGAACAGTTCTTTATCGGCAAGGAAGCGGTCAATCATGTCATTTGCCGCGGCCTCCGTATCGCATTCGAAGGTGCCGTCGCCGGCCTCCTGGGAACAGATTGCGCCGTAGACCTCATGCCCGCCGATATGTTTCATGAACATCTTCGGAATCGGGTAGTATGCAAGCTCGCTCGGTTTGGTAATCAAAACATCGCTCTCCGGCATCAGTAAGTTGGTCGCGTAAACAGCTTTAAAGATGTCCGAATCGCAGACAATCGTCACGCCGTCCGCTTCTTTGTTCCGAAGACCTTTCACATATTCCGTAAGACCGTCATAATCGTCAAGGAATTCATGAACCGGAACATCCGTAAGGAGTGCCGCTATCTTCTCGTAAACGTTTCTGTGGTCACCGAAATTCAGGAAGACAGCGGCTTTTCCTTCCTTCACGCAGGGGATCAGGTGCTTCAGCATCGCCTTAAACTGCGCGAATCCGGCGCCGGCTCCGCCGACTGTCATCAAAAACCGCATCGGCGCGCCTTCCTCGGCCCTTCGAATTCGAAGCGCATTGTCCTCCTCAAGGTTCACCAAAAGCTCATGGTCGACATACCGCCCGACCATGCGGAGGTCCTTCTCGGGGATTCCTTTCAGATTTTCCTTCGAGAATCCGTGAAGCATCTTGTATCCGAGATAGGCAAACGGCGTCTGAACCGTATGGATGGCTCCTTCGGAAAGATGCAGCGCCATCGGCCAGTTGTCGGGAATTGCATTCACGACATGCGTCATTCCGGCATGGATTGCCGCCTGGCTCGGCCACACGTGCGTCGCAATATACGGAACGTCCTTCGGAAGCGCCTTTACAAGCGGCGTCAGCAGCTCCGCATTCTTCTGGTCTGCAGCGTTATAGGTAATCTTCCGGAAGCCTTCCTTGTTGAGCGGCTCCCATACGAAACGGTTAAAAAGCCTTGATTTCTGCGAGATTCTGGACGCCAGGGAGTACATGTCGTTCTGCTCCCGGATCATTTTGCTTCCGGTCGCATCCATGCCGGCCAGATCCAGCCAGTACGGCGTATAGCCAAGCGCTCTGGCGCAGGAGGCCATCGCGATGCTGATCCGGTAATGTCCGAAGCCCATCCGGATGTTTCCGACGACAAGCGGATTGTCACCAAGCTCCGCCGGTTCCTCGGAAAGCACCAGTTTCTTAATCCCGATATTCGAAAGCGCGGGGACGTCCTCCGCGGCAAAGCAATACTTTTTTTCAGAATCGTCGCCGTACTTTTCGATGTATTTCTGCTTCTTGCGTTCCGCCTTTTTCAGCGTATCCGCATCAATCCGGTTTCCGAAGATTACGCCGGACTTGTCTGCGGCAAGCTCTTCCTCGGTCGGCCTAACCTTCTCGGCCAGAAGCCCCCTGCGGTAATCGTAAGCAAAAAGCCTTCTCTTTCCATCCAGTTCAAACTCCGCAACGGCGTATTTGCCTTTGTTCTGAAACGCAATGCGCTTTCCTCTTCGGAATATGGCGAGGGCATCCTCCAGCACTTCCTTCTTCCCGTCGTCGTACTCGTCAATCCGGTCGGATGTCATCAAAAGAGAACCGAACAGCGCATTCATCTTCGTGAGTGCTTTTCTCTGGTCAAAGGACATATGCATATTGTCGTCCCGGAGCAGGAATACATCCGGGTCGTTCAAAAACGCATGCCCGTCAAGGCCGCTTCGGAAGATGGTGTTCTGCAGCGTAACCTTCGTGGAAACCCGCTCCGGATGGAATGCGCGCATATAAAGGGCATCGTCAAACCGAAGCGATACATCCGGTCCGATGCGGCAGTAATCGAAGCGCTCGAACCCGTTAGAAAGAGTTGCGCCGCACCCGAGAATCAGCCTGTCAGAAAGTTCCTCGCGAAGGAGTCCGTAAGCGAACTCCGCCGTCTCGCTTCTGGTCTTTCCGACAAGCGGGCAGAGGTTCACCGCATATAAGAAGTCCAGCTTAAAGAAATCAAATCCGATTTCCTTATAGAAGCGGAGCACGTCGCGAATGTAACCGACCGCCTCATCTTTATTCAGATCAAGCGGACAGAATCCGCTCCAGTTGCCGCCCGCATAAACCGGATTCCCGTCCGAATCCCGCGCAATCCAGTCCGGATGCTCCGCGAACAGCTTTGATTTCGTCTCCGCCACGAGAGGCGCCAGCCAGATTCCGGCCTTCATTCCCTTTTCGTGAATCAGCCTTACAATCTCCTTAAGACCGTTCGGGAATTTCACGGGATCGATGTCCATCCAGTCACCGACATACGTCTCGAATCCGTCATCGATCTGGAAAAGGTCAAACCGGTCGTCCGCGCCGGCAAGCGTATGAAGGATCAGTCCCTCGCTGATATTCTGATAATGGTTATACCAGGATGTATATCCGAACAGCTTCGCGTCGGTTCTCGGCGTGAAACGTCCGAAGTATTCCTTCCCGCTCCTCGTTACCGTAAAATCAAATACGGTGAAGCTTTCTCCG
>CADBTG010000268.1 GCA_902797475.1 uncultured Lachnospiraceae bacterium
CCGCTCGTGCACAACATCACAAACTACGTGACCGTGAACGACTGCGCCAACATTCTTCTTGCGTGCGGCGGCTCGCCGATCATGGCGGACGACGCCGACGAAGTCGAAGAGATTACCGCTGTTTGCGGCGGTCTGAATATCAATATCGGAACGCTAAATAAGCGGACCATTGAAGCAATGCTTCTCGCCGGAAAAAAGGCCAACGAGCTCGGTCACCCGGTTGTTCTCGACCCGGTCGGGGCGGGCGCGTCGAAGCTTCGGACGGAGACAGCGCTTTCTTTGGTGGAAAATGTGAAGTTCGCTGTCATCCGCGGTAACATGTCCGAGATCAAAACGCTTGCGAACGGAAGCGGCACGACGAAAGGCGTGGACGCCGATGTGGCTGACAGCGTCAGTGAGGAGAACCTTGATGAGGCGGTCGCATTTGCCAAAGGCGTTGCAAAGAAGCTCGGAACCGTGGTGGCGATTACCGGTGCGATTGATATCGTGACGGACGGGGACAAAGCTTATTGCATCCGTAACGGACACCCGATGATGAGCACGGTAACCGGAACGGGTTGCCAGCTTTCGGCGCTGACGGCGGCGTATGTGACGGCCAATCCCGAGGCCCCGTTGGAGGCGGCTGCGGCGGCGGTTACGCTGATGGGACTTGCCGGTGAAATCGCGTATAAGCGGCTCGGTGAGGCGGACGGCAATTCGTCTTACCGGAATTATATCATTGATGCCGTGTTCCGGATGAGCCCGGAGCAGCTTGAAGGAGGAGCAAAGGTTGAAGTGCGATAAGAAAACGATGTTGTTGTACGCGGTGACGGACCGCGCCTGGACCGGAAAGCAGAGCCTTTACGAGCAGGTGGAGGCGGCGCTTAAGGGCGGTGCGACCTGTGTGCAGCTTCGCGAGAAGGAACTCGATGAGGAAACGTTTTTGCAGGAGGCTAAGGACATTGCCGCTCTTTGCAAACGTTACGGCGTGCCGTTCTTCGTCAACGACAACGTGGAGATTGCGATTGCCTGTCATGCAGACGGCATTCATGTCGGTCAGGAGGACATGGCTGCGGCAAAGGTTCGCGAGCGGGTCGGTGAGGATATGATGATCGGGGTTTCGGCACACTCGGTAGAAGAGGCTTTGGAAGCTGTTCGAAACGGCGCGGACTGTCTCGGCGTCGGTGCGATGTTCTCGACTTCGACGAAGACCGATGCAGACGTGCTTACAAAAGAAACGCTGAAAGCAATCTGTGACGCCGTGCCGGTGCCGGTCGTTGCCATCGGCGGCATCAACAAGCAGAACATGAAGGAGCTTGCCGGAACGGGAGTGGACGGATTTGCCCTCGTGAGCGCAATTTTCGGCGCACAGGATATTGAAGCCGAGTGCAGGGAGCTTCGCAGGCTGGCAGAAGAGACCGTGAATGAAAGTGCCGCATGACGGCTGAAACAGGTTTTGCGTAAAGAAAAGGGCTGTGACCCGACATTTTCTGTCGGGCCGCAGCCCTTTTGTATTGGCACAGCATTTTATCTCTGCTTCTGATACCATTCACCGAATTTGGTGAAGACGTCGTCACCGAACAGGCTCTTGAATACTTCGGCCTGACGGATGGCATTTGCCTCGGAATAATTGAACCATAAGCCGCTGGCGCCGGCTTCCATCGGGAAACCTTCTTCCGAAACGGCTTTTGCGTAATCCTTGAAGAAAGAATCGCCGTAAGTTTCCGCAAGGTATTTGCAGATCATTCTTCCGAGGGTGTACTCGTCGCCGCGTTCCGCATGAGAGAGATTGAGATAATCCGCGGTGAACATCTTCTCCGCGTTTTGCGGTGTAATATTGTCCCGAACGGCAGTAAGGAACATTTGGTGGCTGAGGCTTTCCGCGAAATCAGTTGACTTGTCGGAAAGGCTCTTCAATGCTTTTTCGGCAAAATAATCCGCAGACCCTTCGGTCATGATCTTGGTGTACCATCCGTGACGTAACGTAATGGTGTGAGCCAATTCGTGTGCAATGGGATAGTAGTCGATAAAGTTCATTCTCCGATACGGATTATCCCGGAAAGAGGGAATGGAGTTCCAAACTTCTTCACTTGTCAGTTCGTCGCTGATGAAAACAGCGTGCATATTGCTTGCATAGGAAATCAGATTCTGCCCTTCACGGTCAACAAAAATGTAAATCGGGATTTTATTGTTATACTCCATTTCTCTCCAGGGGTCGTAACCGAAGTGAACCGTACTGCAGTCCATCCCGTCAGGCTTATAGTCGGGTATATAAGAGAGACCGGTTACTTCCTCCAGGGCATCTACAAGCATGTCCATCTGCTTGGTAAAGTCTCCGGGAAGGTCAAGGTCTTTATCCAAAAGCAGGAAGTATTTTTCGCTTTCGATATAGCAGAATCTTGTTGTAAGAAAATGGTCTTCTTTATTTCCGCTCAGTTTGATACGGAAGCAACCACTGTCTTCCGGAACCCCGTCGTTGTTGATGACTTCTTCTGTGGGAGTCGGAGTGAAAGGAACCTCCGTGGGGGTAGGGGTAGGGGTGGATTCCTCAACCGTAGGTGTGGCGGTTACCGTAGCCGTAGTCGGTGTAACCGTCGGTTCTTCCGTTGCCTCTCTCTTCGGACCGCAGGCGACTGCGCAGAGTGCGACAAGAAGGATGACAACACAAAGGATACTTCTCTTCATCATTTTTCCTCGCATAAATAGTATTCTGTTTCAGACTTTAAAAAAGTGAAAAATCAGAAATAGTAAATGAATTTTACTTCATAAATGTGCCTGTGTCAAGAGTAAACGGAACATTTTGCATAGGATTCTCTATTGTCTGAATTTGAAAAAACAGGTAAACTGATAACGGTAAGGCACCCCGGAGGGGAAGATGCCGATGAACCGTAAAAGGAGGGTTTACACATGAACGAAACGTTGAAGGTATTGGAAACAAGAAGAAGCTGCCGGACCTGCCAATGCACCCGCTCCGAGGAAAGAGAACTATGTATACTATGTTTAGAATGTCTTATCGGCAGTAAAATGCCATCAGGCAGCCGTCACTTAAGTGGCGGCTGTTTCCTTTTGCTTACAATTATGCTATAATATACTGACACACTTATCAGGGAAGGAGGGAAGAATCCATGACCGGACCGGTTAACATTTACCGACTTTCCCGCATCCGGGGAAGAGAAGCTTTCAATATCATCGAGCGGCACAGCACGCATTATCTGGAGCCGAAGCGGACGCAGGAGCATGAGATGGAGTCCCTTCGCCTGCTTGCGGACGAATTCATGCGAAACGGCGTGACGGTTTCCGAGATGGACGGCTTCTTTTATTCCTTCCACATTCCGCACATCGGAAAAGAATTTGACTTAATCAAGTTTACGGCGAAGGCATGCCTGAACATTGAACTGAAGTCATCGCCTGTCTCGAAAGAGCAGATTGCGGACCAGCTTCGGAAGAACCGCTATTATCTCGGGCATCTCGGAAAACGGATTCTTTTGTACACGGTCGTGACCGGCACGATGTCCTGCTATAAGCTTTCCCTTAACGACGAGCTTGTTCCGGTGAAGGTTTCGGAGGTTGTCAAAGCGGTCCGGATGGTGGCGGACGGCTTCGAAGAATCGATTGACAATCTGTTCCGTGCCTCGGATTACCTTGTTTCGCCAATCAACACGCCGACCAGGTTCATTCAGGGAGAGTATTTCCTCACGCAGGCCCAGGCCCTGATCAAGAAGAACATCTTAAACGACACCGACGCGGCACTCGGGTGCGCTTTCTTTCATCTGACCGGAAAGCCCGGGACCGGTAAGACGCTACTACTTTACGACCTCGCAAAGACGCTCGCACGGACCGG
>CADBTG010000269.1 GCA_902797475.1 uncultured Lachnospiraceae bacterium
CCGAGAAGCGGTGCTTCCGCCGAAGCGCTCCCGAGAAGCCCCGTGAGCAGGATGAGCGAGAGAAGCAACGCTTTGATTGGATTGGTGAGTTTTTTCATAAACACTCTCTTTCCGGAAAATGCCATATAACGTGGCATTTGCCATAGATATTACGCTTCTTTCCATATTATCGGAAGAAGAGGGCTTCGTCAAGAAGGAAGCTTTCGCATGCCGTCCTACTTCTTCTTGAAGCCGGAATCCGAGATGGGTTCCCCTTCGCAGAGAAGGTGCGCTACTTCGCCCATGGCGCGGACGCGGAACCAGGCGGTGCCGGGATCCCGCTCCTCGGTCTCAATGACCGTAAGCCCGGTAGGCGCGCTGAAAAAACCGTGCCACAGAAGGGGCGCCGCGATGCCGGTCAGGTGCGCGACAACCGTAAGCGTCGCAATCATATGACAGAAGATGACAATCGTCTTCTCGCAGGGGCCTTCCTCGCTCCAGTTTGTGCGGAATACATGGCCGTCCCGCTCGTAGCCGTATTCTTTCAGAAGGCCGTCAAAGCCTTCCGTAATAGCAAGGTACCCCTTCTTGCAGGACGGGTCGGCGTATAACGGGGAATCAAGCCACTCATCGGCGGAGAACAGCTTCTCGTCCTTTGTCCAGTCGCCGGGATAGAAGTCCCAGGCGTGGCGCACATAACCCTTTCGGGGATGAAAAGCCCTTCCGGTATATTCCTCAATCCACGGGAGCACCGTCGCTTCCTTTCCGAGGGGCTCCAGGCAGACGCGGCACGTTTCCTTTGCCCGTCCGAGCGGGGAAACATAGTAAGCATCGACCTCCGGGTCGAATTGTTTAATCCATTTTGCAAGGCATGCGGCCTCGCGCTCTCCTTTTTCCGTCAGAAAATCCTTCACGTAGTCGGGATCGCCGTGCCGAATCATTATGATTTTCATAGAATCCTCCGAATATTGATGTCGCATACAGTATAGCGGAGCCCACCTTATTTTGCAAGCAATCGGATTGCATCTCGCGAGATTCGGTGTTATAATGAAAAATGCTACGTACAGTGCCGGTTTCGGCGATGAATTTCGGAGGATAAAACAATGGCAACAAAATGCCCGATGTGTGACAACCCGGTTCAGGAAGGAATGAAATTCTGTAACATTTGCGGCTCTCCGCTTGACGTTTCCAATGCGCCTGTTGAGCCCGCGCAGTCTGTGAACGAAACTCCCGTGCAGCCCGTCCCTCCGGTTCAGCCCGTGTACCGGCAGCCGGAACAGCCTGCATGGCCGCAACAGCAGTATCAGCCGCAGTATCAGCAGCCGACGCAGTATGCGGCGGCGCCGACGATGATGTATTTTCCGGAAGGCGATCGGGAGATGAAAGTCAAGAAGTCGCTCGGTGCGGGACGCAAGGTCCTGGCGATCTTCTTCTGTTTCTTTTTGTTCCTGACGGGCATTGTGACGATGGTTTTCTTCGGTGTCCGGAAATCCTTTACGAGAGAAAATATTAAAGAGACCGTTACGGGAATCGAGTCGCTTGCCGATATGAGACTCGGAAAGCTTGACAGCGAGGATCCCGATCAGCAGCAGACGCTGTCGGAATATGTTTATTCCATTCTTCCCGACGAAGTGGCGGATCGAATCAGCGAGAAGGATGTGGAGGATCTTCTGAATGACAAGAAGGTCCGCTCGATCTTCGCCGATTCCATCGGGGAAGTGATGGACTACTATACCGGTGAAACCGATACACTTGAGATCGACCCCGAAAAGATCATCAAATCCTTAAAGAAATACGAAAGCACGATTGAGCAATACACCGGTCAGAAGCTGACCGAAAAGGATTATTCGGAAATCCGCAAATCCGTTAAGGAATTCAATGATACCGAGCTGCAGGAAATGCTCGGCGATGACGATAAGGATTCGAAAGAGGCCATTAACATTATTCGGAAGTTCTTCTCCGGGGCCCCGCTTTATATTATGCTCGGCATTGCCGGGTTCTTCGCATTTTTGGTTGTCCTTGTATGCGGACGGTTCTTCTCTACGACGCTGATGAATCTCGGCGTTACCTCCGGACTTGCCGGCGGCCTCGTATTTTTCGCGGGCCGGTTCGGTGAAGAAAGAGTGAGAGAAGCTCTGGACGGCAAGATTTCGGACGTTTTGGTAGACTTGCTTTGTGACGGCGTGATTAAGAACTTTACCGGAATCGGACTGATTGTCCTGATTGTCGGCATCGTCCTGATTGCTCTTTCCGTCATTTTGAAAATTACGAAGTCGATTGCCGGAAGGTAATTGAGCGGAGGGACTTTTGAGCAGAAAGAAGAGGACAATCGGCATTGCCCTTTCCGTCCTTTTGTGGATCGGTCTATGGACTTACCTTGCATACCGGCTGAATAAGCCGGTATTGCTGCCTTATCCGAAGGCTGTCGGTCAGACGATTCTCAAAATGATCAAGGACAGGGAATTCCTGCGGATCGTATGGGGAAGCTTTACCCATGTGACGGCGGGCTTTTTGCTTGCGCTTCTTTTGGGCATTGTCTTCGGCGCGCTGGCAGGGCTCTTTGAAATCGTGGAGATTCTGCTTGTGCCGGGTGTCAAGCTCGTGAAAACGGTCCCGGTCGTGTCATTTATCATCCTTCTTTTGTTCTTCGTGAAGCCTGCGGGAATCGGCTTTGTCATTTCGCTTTTGATGGTATTTCCGGTCGTTTACGAAAACATGCGAAAGGGCATTGCGGGCGCCGACGGGAAGCTTCTCGAGGCAGCAAAGGTATTTCGGATGCCGTTTCGTTGCCGCCTGGCTTATCTGATCATCCCGGCGGCCGTGCCGTATACGCTTGCGGCCTCCTCGGCCGGCCTGAGCCTTTGCTGGAAGGCGGGCATCGCAGCCGAACTGATTGCGCAGGCGCCGAATTCGATCGGTCATGAGCTTTATTATGCGAAGCTTTACGTGGACGCGGAGAGCGTATTTGCCTGGACGGCAATCATCATCCTCGTCAGCGTTCTCTTTGAAAAAGCGTTTCTGATTCTGTTCCGTCTTCTTACGGTGCCGTTCACCGCGCCGACCGTTCTTCGTAAGCGCGGAGGACTCGTTCGCTACCTTCTCGGGATCACAAAGCCGAAGCATGCCGAGGCGGAGGATGACGCCGTAGCGGAGGAACCATACACGGAAACCGTTATTTCCACCGACGAAACCACAAACGAGTCTTCCCCCAAAACTGCGGAACCGGTTGCCGTGCTTTCGGGCATTGGCAAATGCTACGACGGACGCAGGGTCCTCTCGGACATTAATCTTTCTCTTCTGCCCGGAACGGTTACGGTTATCAGCGGACCGTCCGGATGCGGAAAGACGACACTTTTACGAATCCTTCTCGGGCTGACCGAACCGGACGAGGGAAGCCGCGAAGTCGGAAAGGACGTCCGATTTGCCGCGGTGTTCCAGGAGAACCGTCTCGCGGAGCAGCTGTCTGCCTTAAAAAATATGAGGCTTCTTCCGAATCCGATCGGGAAGAAGGAAGCGGAGGCGCTTCTTACGGAAGCCGGAATCGGCGGGACTGCCGCGAAGCCGGTTTCGGAATACTCGGGCGGCATGAAGAGAAGAGCGGCCTGGTGCCGCATGCTGCCGGCCGAATCGCAGATCACGGTGCTCGATGAGCCGTTTACGGGCCTTGACGATGAGAAGAAGGACCGGATGATCCGTCTGCTGCATCGTTATAAAAAGGATAACGCAATTGTCATTGTGACGCATAATACGTCAGAAATAACGAAAATCAGGGAAATGTTCGGAGGGGTCGTCATTTTCCATACGAGCGAAAAAGAAAACAATTCAGAAAAATAGTGCTTCGGTTGTCTGAAAAATCGTGAAAACCGCTAAATTGTCAGAATATTAGAGATAATTCAGACAAACAGCCAACAAATTATAAGAATTCTCAAAAATTGTATTGACAAATGAATTCGCGAGTGGTAGAGTATAGACAACAAAAGAAACAACAACTCCGAAAGAACTAACGGAGAGGCTCAGAAAAAGCCAATACAAAACGAAAGAGGTGAGACCGATGTACTAAGCGGCCGGTTCTGAATGAGATGAATAAAGAGACTGTTTAACAGGTAAGAAACACCGGAAAAGGATGGTACAGTCCAATGGACACCAAACATATTTGAAGATAACAAAGTGTAAAACGAAATACCCGATTAAGCAAGTCAATTCATATAGATCGTGATTTCAGACAGGAAGGTACACTCCAATGGGAACGTAAGATTGGTCGATTAAAAGAACCTGATTATTTTGGAACACAATGAAAGGCAGGTATACTCCAAAGGACAGTTTTAGTTGAAACACCTCAAAACCATATTATGAAAGGTAGGTATACTCCAAAGGAAATCTTTAGCTGAACTACCCAAAACGATATTATGAAAGGCAGGTACACTCCAACAAAAACTTGAGTTGATCTACCAAACCCAAAATAGTGAGAATGGATGGTACAGACCAATGTACTAGTTGAGTGATCTAAAATAGAATATGAAGAGGAGGCTAAATAATCAGCCTCCTCTTTTTATGCGCTTTTATACGGTTTGGTTACTTGCCGAACGTTTCGCCGAAGACGGCGGTTTCTTCGGGGGAGTATGTCCAGTCCGATCCGAAGAAGGCAACCGAAACGATGGCGTGTTTATAGCAGAGCACGTAGCGGGCCTTCAGCTCACCGTCATAGGAAAGCCGGTAAGCTTCCTTGGCGCCCCACGGCGCGGCATCGACCAGGATGCAATCCTTCGGAAGATCGTCGTCGAACAGATTCTTCAGTTCATCAAGAAGCGAACGCTTTACGGTATTGTACAGGAAGGGCAGCTTCACGTAAACGACCGTGTAGTGAAGCCCCGGCAGATAATTCTGATAGATGCGCGGCGAATGGTCCGCCTCGACCCTCTTCAAAAGTAACGAGCTGTCCGTAAGAATCTGGCTCGAATATTCCGGGCAATCCATGTGCAGGATGTCTCCGACCGAAAGCGGCAGCTTATCGTCGTATACGGAATAAGTCACGCCGTTATGCTCGTATGTCGAAACGGGCTTTGACGGGAACCGAAACGGCAGGAATTGTAACACCACCAAAACGATGCAAACAACCATGAACAGCCGGACCGAAGCCTTTGAAAAACTCTTCGGTTCCAAAAACCGCTGTTCCGTTTCAGCAAGCTTCACAGCCTGCTTGTGCCAATGGTGATACCGCCCGAGTCCCCAGATAATGGCAACCCATATGAAGATGAAAATCAAAAACGAAACGAGGCGGGAGTTGCTCAGAAGCTCTTCGAGAGGATTGTGGAAGTAACTTCGGATCGTCACGGCGAGCCAGAACATGCTGAGCATCAGAAGCAGGTAGTAACCCATCAGTGCTCCGTGCTGCGCAACCTCGTTGATCGAACGGACCTGCGAAGCAGGATCGGTCTCAACGGGCTCGGCATCCGGGTCGGTATTGTAATAGATCGACATCGGCCGGTTCTGCGTAACGATCTTCCAGCCGGTCTCCATGCGCCGGTCTTCAAAACGAAGCTGGTCTTCCGTCGGGTCGGAATCAAAAAAAGAAGTGCCCGCGAAAAATGCGACCTCAAACCGGTACGGCGTCGGCTTTTCCATCCGATGGAACCGAATGGTCAAAGACGAAACGGAGTCGACCATCCATCCGGCGGCCGATTGCCGTTCCAAATAACGCTCCAAACCGGTTTTGTCGTAAAAGGCAAAAAGGTTGATTCTTGTTTTGCGATCTTTCATCCCTAAAGACCTCACGGAATAGCATTTGTCATTATCATATTCTAAAAGGCGCGAAAGTGCAACATTTTCTTACTGCAAAGCGGGGAAGAAGTCTTGCACGATAAGGGCTGGGTTGCTATAATAGGAGGCACATAGCGGACGGAAAATGTCATACGAACGGAGGCAAGCCATGCATATTACGATTACGGGCAACCTGGGGAGCGGCAAATCCACGACCTGCAAGATTCTCGAGGCCAAATACGGGTTTGAGATCTTCTCGACCGGAAAGGTCATTCGTTCCATCGCGGACGAGATGGGGATTTCGGTTCTTGAAATGAACGAGCGGATGAGCAAGGATCCGCAGTACGACCATATGATTGACGACAAGACGGCGGCCATCAGCCGGGAGAATCCCGATAAGCAGCTGCTGTTTGATTCGAGACTTGCCTGGAATTTCGTAGAGAAATCGTTCAAGGTATTTCTTTCCGTTGATTTGCAGGAGGCAGCCAGACGCGTTTACAGCGACGCAAGCCGCGGTGACGTGGAAACCTACAAGAGCGTCGAGGATGCGGCGAAGCAGCTGCAGGCCAGAGCGGACAACGAGAATGTCCGTTACGAAGCGCTGTACGGCATCCACTACTTTGATTTCAGCAATTACAACCTGATTCTCGATTCGAGCTTTCTCCCGCCCGAGCGCGTTGCGGACGCCCTGATCGGCGAGGCGCGTGCGTGCGATAACTGGAACGGTTACGGCGTGACGGGGCGTCTTCTGATTTCTCCGAAGCGGCTCGGCGTTGAAACGGATGTTGAGGTCACATTTGACCACGGTTACGTCTATCCGATGCCGGTTAAGGTTGTTGCCGACGGCGACCGGTTCACCATAGCCGAAGGCGCGGAGTATGTGAAGAAAGCGGCCGAAGAGGGTTACGCTTACGTATCCGCTTCGCTGTAAGGCGCGGAGTCAGATTTTCCTTGACTTTTCGAAAGAAAAACAGTACCATTCATATATTGTTGAACGAAGCCCGAAGGGGCAACAGACCAGGAGGAAAGGCAAATGGCAGACAATTTTGTTGAGTCCATTACCAATATGGAGGACGATTTCGCCCAGTGGTATACGGACATTGTCAAGAAAGCGGAGCTTGTGGATTATACCGGCATCAAGGGGTGCATGGTCATCCGACCCGCGGGCTACGCGATTTGGGAGAACATCCAGAAGGAGCTTGACCGCCGCTTCAAAGAGACCGGCGTGGAGAACTGCTATCTCCCGATGTTCATTCCGGAAAGCCTTTTGAATAAAGAGAAGGATCACGTTGAGGGCTTCGCACCCGAGGTTGCATGGGTAACCCAGGGCGGCGGTGAGACGCTGCAGGAGAAGATGTGCGTGCGTCCTACGTCCGAGACGCTTTTCTGCGATTTTTATTCGCATATCGTGCATTCCTATCGCGATCTGCCGAAGGTTTATAACCAGTGGTGCTCGGTTGTACGTTGGGAGAAGACGACGAGACCGTTCCTTCGCTCCATGGAATTTCTGTGGCAGGAAGGTCATACGATTCATGCTACCGCCGAGGAGGCGCAGGCAAGAACCGAGCAGATGCTTAATGTTTACGCTGATTTCTGCGAGGAATTCCTTGCGATCCCGATGGTAAAGGGACGCAAGACCGACAAGGAGAAATTTGCCGGAGCGGAAGCCACCTATACGATTGAAGCGTTGATGCATGACGGCAAAGCGCTGCAGAGCGGCACGAGCCATAACTTCGGTGACGGATTTGCCAGAGCGTTCGGCATCCAGTACACCGATAAGGAGAATAAGCTTGTATATCCGCACCAGACCAGCTGGGGCATGACGACCCGTATGATCGGTGCCATCATCATGGTTCACGGCGACAACTCCGGCCTTGTTCTTCCGCCTCTTGTGGCTCCGGTGCAGGCCGTTGTCATCCCGATTCAGCAGAAGAAGGAAGGCGTTCTCGATGCTGCTTATGCGCTTCGTGACCGTCTCGCCAAGAATGTTCGCGTTAAGGTTGACGATTCCGAGAAGTCTCCCGGATTCAAGTTCGCCGAGCAGGAGATGCGCGGCATTCCGGTTCGTATCGAAATCGGCCCGAAGGACCTTGCCAACAACCAGGCAGTTCTCGTCCGCCGCGATACCCGCGAGAAGCTCGTTGTCTCCCTTGACGAAATCGAGACAAAGCTTGCCGAGCTTTTGAAGACCATCCAGCACGACATGCTTGAGCGCGCCCGCGCACACCGTGACGCGCACACCTACGAAGCAACCACGATGGAGGAAATGAAGGACATCGCCGACAACAAGCCCGGCTTCATCAAAGCCATGTGGTGCGGCGACCGCGCCTGCGAAGACGCCATCAAGGAGCAGGTCGGCGTGACCTCCCGCTGCATGCCTTTCAAGCAGGAGCATATTGCCGACACCTGCGTATGCTGCGGAAAGAAAGCCAAGAGCCTTGTTTACTGGGGTAAGGCGTACTAGAATCTGCGTACCCGACAGGGTGACTCCTGGATGTAAATGAGGGTGGCTGAATTAGCTGTATTTAGTTGTGTTTGGCTGTTTTGGCTGTATTAAGTTGTATTTTGTTGCCGCACCGGCTTATGCCGGTGCGGTTTTTTGTTGTGTTGCAGACTTTGGAACTTATTATGGGCGCGCACCGGCTTTCGTACCACGGCGGCGGAGAGTTATGGTATTTTTAGCAAGTATTTACTTGCTTTCGTACCACGACGGCGGTGGGGCATGGAACCGGAAACGGATTTTTACCTGCTTTCGTACCAACGCGGCGGTGGGGTATGGAACTTTTAGCAAGTTTTCACTTGCTTTCGTACCACGACGGCGGTGGGGCATGGTATTTTAAGCAAGTATTTACCGGCTTTCGTACCACGCGGCGGAGAACTATGGTATTTTTTGCAAGTATCCATCAGGTTTGGTTCCACTTTACCGGCAGCCGGGTGGTACTAAAGGCAACACCTTAGGGCGGAAAGTACCAACGCCCTCCCCACCCCCTCAAAATAGCGGTCATCAACCGGCGGACACACAATATATTCCGCAATTAGCGCCGTAAATGGCGAAACAGCCCTTGCCATAGCCCTTGATTTATTGTAAAATATTATAAAGATTTTTGCGGGAGGAGGAACGGACACAGTCTGTGAATGGGG
Source organism: uncultured Lachnospiraceae bacterium (assembly GCA_902797475.1). GTDB lineage: Bacteria > Bacillota > Clostridia > Lachnospirales > Lachnospiraceae > ISDg. The sequence goes on from CADBTG010000269.1 coordinate 8,878, forward strand.
ATGGAATTAGATGAACTTGACCGGGAATTGGCGGAATATAATAAGCATGTGGAACCGATTGCGCCGCAGCCGGTAGCGGAAGAGGAGAAGCCGGTGTGGACGCCGTTCGGCGAGACGGACGATGAGGCGGAAACCAAGACTGCGGAATATGAAATGCAATATACCAACCTTGAGCGGGTGAAACATAAACTCGAGGAGAAGATTAACAGCGCGCGGGAAGAATATCTCGGGATTGAAAAGCAGCGGATTGCCGAGAAGAATTCTCTGAAGAACGACTGGATTGCGACAGTTTGTTTTCTGGCCCTTTTGTGGGCGGTGTTGATGATTCTTAAAATGACACCGTTTTTTATAGCATGGGTTGCGCTTTTCATCGGACTGCTGATTTTTACGTTCCGACAGCTTGTCCTGATGATTAACCGCACGATCCGATATCAGGCGATGTCCATCACGGACAATGCCTCGCCTGTTGTGGAGACGCACCGGCTGAAGACATATGCCAAGCAGGAGGCGTTCCAGCATGATCTCATGTCTCGGGCGCAGGCCCAGCTTGACAAGGTGGAAGCCTACCGGAAGAAACTGGAAGCCAACCGTTTTCTTTCCGAAGAAGATATGAATGCGGTCGATAAGCTTGCTTATGTGGAACAGCATGAGCAGTATTATAACAATGACAAATTCGACCTCGAAGACTGGTTTAAGCTGAAAAGGGGCAAGAGTTCCCTGTAGTAACTGACAGAAAGGACAGACCATGGCGGACGCAATTTCTTTGGACGAACTTGACCGGCAGCTCGAAGAGTACAACCGGGAAGCAACCGGGCCGAAGCTTCGTTCAGCAGATATAGACGGCGGTTACGATATCGGACGTTATCAGTTCCAGCATGAAGCCGTCAGCAATTCCATTCATAAGCTGAACGTAATGGCGGAAAGCTTCGAAAAGGACATGGTGTCGGTCGACAAAAGAAAATCCGAAGACTTCTACGGAGTGGTTGCGTGGATCCTGCTTTTCGTCATCTGCATGGCCGGCAGCATCTGGTTTGGCTGGTTAGGGCTGACGATGGGAGTCGGCGGGGCAATCAGTTTCGGAATGCTTTGCCTGTCATTTGCCATCGGCGCATGCATCACGGGGCTGAAGTTTATCAACGGGCTGACGTCCTATTTGGTGAAGACGCGCAGCGGCCCGCACAGCAACATCGTCGAAGATAACAATGTCAGACACTACGAGGGCGAGAAGGAATACTACCTTTCCTGCATCGGCGACCTGCACAGCCGCGTTTCGGAGCTTCGCAGAATCGCGGAGAAGATTGATAAAAAAGGACACATTACCGAACAGGACATGGAAAAGGTCAGACGCCTCGGCAAATATATCGCGCCGTCTTGCATTTACCGCGTTGACCGATACACCTTCCGCGAGTGGGTTCGCTATCGGCTTCGCCATCGC
>CADBTG010000270.1 GCA_902797475.1 uncultured Lachnospiraceae bacterium
CATCCCTCAAGACCGGTCTGCTCGCCTTCTACCGAAAGAATCTCGGGATTGATAAATACGATGGGGGAATTTCCTTCCGGGGTTACGTCAATCACGAAAAGCCGCTTCAGAATGCCGACCTGCGGAGCCGCAAGTCCGACGCCGTCTGCATCGTACATCGTTTCAATCATGTCATCGATGAGATCCTCGGTTCTCGAAGTCATTTCCGTAACCGGTTTGCAGGGCTTATTAAGCACCTTGTCTCCCTGCGTTCTGATCTTTCTTAAAGCCATCTCTTCCTCCTATTCACTGCTTTCGAATTGCAGACTGACATCTTCGAAGCTGTATGTTTCCGCGTTCTCCCGAAGCCTTCTTAAAAGCTCGCGGTCGGGCGATTTCACAAATAAAACCTCACGGTAGGTATCCTTGATATAACGAAGATAATCCGGCGCAGGACCTAATACCGTGACACCGTCCTGCTTCAAAACCTCACCAAGCTGCGTCATTGCGTCGGAAAGCTTCTTCTCATCGGTGCTTAAGCCGAGCACCTTCAAAAGCCCCCATACAGGCGGATATCCGAAAAGCTTCCGGTACCGCATCTCCTCTTCAAAGAAGGCGGGATAATCCTGCTTAGCGGCATATTGCAAAGCATAATGTTCCGGCCGGTATGTCTGAATGATGACCTTTCCGGGATACCGGTCTCTGCCGGCCCGGCCGGCTGCCTGCGCAAGTAGCTGCAGCGTTCTTTCGGCTGCGGAATATTCCGAAATGCCGAGTGACATGTCCGCCATCAAAACGCCCATCAGCGTCACATTGCCGAAATCATGTCCTTTGACAATCATCTGGGTGCCGACGAGAATGTCTGCCTTGCCTTCCGAAAAAGCGGACAGAATCGTTTCGTATCCGTCTTTCCCTTTCGTGGTGTCCGCATCCATGCGCATCACTCTGGCCTGAGGGAATTCCTTTGCGACAAATTCTTCTATCTTCTGCGTGCCGGTGCCGAATGCGGCAATGTACTTTGATTCACATGCGGGACAGGTTTTCGGAAGGGGTTGCTCAAACCCGCAATAATGGCATTGCATTTTCCCGCTTCGATGGAGCGTCAGGGAAATGTCACAGTGCGGGCATTTGATGACTTCGCCGCAGTTTCTGCAGGATACGAAGCCCGAATAGCCCCGGCGGTTCAAAAAGAGCATGGCCTGCTGTTTTTTGGAAAGGCAATCCGTGATGGCGTCCTTCAGCGCTTTGCTGAAAATGCTGCGGTTGCCGGATGCGAGTTCCTTTCGCATGTCTACAAGGCTGACCTCTGCAAGCGAGGCGCCTTCCTTCGCTCTTTTCGTAAGCGTCAGAAGCTTATACACACCCTGTTTTGCAAGATAATAACTCTTGACGGACGGTGTTGCCGAACCGAGTATCAGGGCAGCTTTGCTGTCTTCTGCGCGCTTTACGGCTACCTCGTCGGCGTAGTATTTCGGAGAGCTTTCGCTGTGGTAGGACTGCTCCTGTTCCTCGTCGATGACAATCAGGCCAAGCGACGAAAACGGTGTGAACAGCGCGGACCTCGGTCCGATCATAACGGATATTTCTCCGGATTTGGCCTTCTCAATCATCCTGCAGCGGTCGCCCTCGGCCATCTTTGAATGGATGTAGCCGACCCGGTCTCCGAAGCAACGGTAGAAGCGAAGCAGCGTCTGATAGGTAAGCGCGATTTCGGGAATCAGTACGATGGCCTGCTTTCCTTCCGAAAGCACCTGCTCAATGACTTTCAGATATACTTCTGTCTTGCCGCTTCCGGTAATGCCGAACAGCAAAAACGGCTTGCCCTCGCCGCGTTCTTCTAATATTCTGCGGACGCATTCCTTCTGTTCGTCGCTAAGCGGAACCAAAAGACCGTCGCCGGGATAAGCTTCTTTCTCCTCGGAAACAACCTCGAGGATGCCGTTTGCGGTAAAATAGTCTATCGTCGGTTTAGCGATGTTCATACGGCCGGAGGCCAGTTCATAAGGAATCCGGTCCTGCCCGATGAATGCCTCGAGAAGCCTTGCCTTGGCTTTATGCTTTTTCGCGGCTTCCTCCTGATATAAGGATTGAATCCGCTCCCCGTCGACCTTTCTTCTGATGACGCGTTTCGGACGTTTTTCGGTCTTTTTCCGAACGGGCAGGACGGTTCTTAAGGCGTCATACATCGTTCCGCCGTAACGCTCGCGAAGAAAACCCGCGAGACTGACAAGCGTGTCTTCGATTGAAATGTCACGCTCCGGAATGTCCGCTATGTCTTTGATCAGGTTCTCGGAAATCTTGGGCGTTTCGCCGATTCCGATGATATATCCTTTTCGAAGTCTGTTTCCTTTTCCGAACGGAATCCGGACGGGGCAACCGACTTTTGCGCGTTCCTTGAGGCTCTCGGGAATCCGGTACTGGAACGACCGGTCCAAAGCCGAAGCAGAAATATCGATTATCACATCCGCAAATAACATCTTCTTCCTCCGAAAGGGAACCCGGGTCAGATAAGCCGAAGCGCCTTCGCTTCCTCTATGATCATCTCGCGGTCGTCCATATGGTATTTGACACCGCGGATTTCCTGATAGTCTTCATGTCCTTTTCCGGCGATGACGATGCAGTCCCCGGGCTGCGCATGACTAAGCGCATAGCGAATGGCCTCGCGACGATCCGGAATTGCCACATATTCACCGTTTCCGCGTTTGATTCCGATGAGGATGTCGCGGATGATGTCATCCGGTTCCTCAAAGCGCGGATTATCGGATGTCACAATCGTGAAATCCGACATGTTCGAAGAAATCTCTCCCATCTCATATCGGCGGTCCTTCGAGCGGTTTCCTCCGCAGCCGAACAGCGTGACAAGGCGCTTCGGCTTATACTCCCGAAGTGTCGTCAGAAGGCTCTTAAGAGCCATTCCGTTATGGGCATAATCGAGCATGACCGAAAAGTCCTTCGAAACGTTTACAAGCTCCACTCTTCCGCGGACACGGATATGACGAAGCACCTCCGTTACCGTCTCGATGTCGATTCCCATCTCCGAGCAAAGGGCAAATGCCGCAAGGGAATTGTAGGCATTGAACGAGCCCGGAATGCATACCGTGACGAGAAGGTCCTGCTTTCCGCTGATATGGTAGGAAACGCCGAGCGAACCGTTCTCCGAGAACAGCTTAAGCTCGGACATCCGGTAATCCTTTCCGTTCATGCCGTAGGTAATCTTCTCGCACGGTTGGTCAAGCATCATTTCTTCCGCCTTCGGATCGTCCGCGTTGAAGATTCCCTTCTTGCTCATGCCGAAAAGCATCCGCTTGCAGGCAAAATACTCCTCGAGGCTCTTATGCTCGCCGTCCCCGATATGGTCGGTTCCGAAATTCGTGAAGATGCCGTAGTCAAATGTCATGCCGCCGACGCGCTTCATCATCAGTCCCTGGGAAGAAACCTCCATGACAACGGCCTTCAGCCCGTTGTCGCGCATCGCAGCCATCAGTTTCTGCAGCTCATAGGATTCGGGCGTGGAATGCGTGGAAGGAATATGCTCGCTTCCGGTGATGTATTCCACAGAGCCCACAAGGCCGCAGGGAATGCCGGCGCGGTTCAGGACTTCGTAAACCATGAATGCCGTCGTCGTCTTACCCTTTGTCCCGGTGATGCCGATCGTAATCAGATCATCGGCGGGATGCCCGAACCAGATTGTGCTCATCGCACTTAAGGAGGCGCGGTCGTCCTGCATTTTGATGACAG
>CADBTG010000271.1 GCA_902797475.1 uncultured Lachnospiraceae bacterium
AAGACGGTCATTGCCCTTCTAGCCCTTTCGATGTGTGCAGAAGAGGGCTTTTCCGGCTGCCTGATGGCGCCTACCGAGGTACTTGCAAGGCAGCACTTTGCATTTTTCACAAAGATGCTTGAGCCGTTTCATATCGGTGTCGCGCTGCTGGTCGGCTCCCAGTCGAAGACAGAGCGCAGGCGCATGGAGGAAGGAATCCGAAGCGGAGAATACCCGATTGTCATCGGAACGCACGCGCTGTTTCAGGACAGCGTGGAGTTTCCGAAGCTCGGGCTTGTCATCGTGGACGAGCAGCACCGTTTCGGCGTGAAGCAGCGCGAAATGCTGATGCGTAAGGGCGAAATGCCGCACCTGCTCATCATGAGCGCAACGCCGATTCCGCGAACGCTTGCGATGATGCTTTACGGAGATATGGACATTTCCCTTCTTGACGAGCAGCCGGCGGAACGCCTTCCCGTCAAGACCTGCGTGGTCGACCGGTCCTACCGCCCGACGGCGTACCGCTTCATAAAAGAGCACGCCGGGAAAGGCGAGCAGACATACGTCATCTGCCCGCTGATTGAGGAAAGCGAGGATTCGGAAGGGGAAAATGTGACGGATTATGCCCGTAAGCTTCGGGAGGAGTTCGGCGGCGAAATCACGGTCGGAACGCTTCACGGACAGATGAACGGCAAGGATAAAAACGAAGTGCTTTCCGATTTTGCTGAGGGGAAGATTTCGGTGCTTGTCAGCACGACCGTAGTCGAGGTCGGCATCAATGTGCCGAATGCAACGGTCATTATGGTCGAGAATGCAGAAAGGTTCGGCCTTTCCGCGCTGCATCAGTTAAGAGGCCGTGTCGGCCGCGGCGCGAAGCAGTCGTATTGCATCCTGATGCAGGGCAACGAAAGCGAGGAGACGAAGGAGAGGCTTTCGGTGCTTTTAAAGGCGAAGAACGGCTTTGCCATCGCGGAGGAAGACCTCAGGCTTCGCGGCCCGGGCGATTTCTTCGGAATCCGCCAAAGCGGCGACATGGATTTTGCGGTTGCGGACATCATCCGGGATGCGGATATGCTAAGTGCTGCAAAGGAAGATACGGCGCTTCTTTCCGACGCCGAGGCCGAGGAGAGATTCCATCTTCTGGTTGCAGAACGGGATTCGCTTGTGGTATACTGAACTTTGAATGACGTAAGAGGAAGAATGGCATGCTCGGACTGATTTACATCATTTTATGTGTCGCATTGGGCGCGGGAATCACATTTTCCTGCTTCCCGAATCTGATGCGTTTCGGAAGACTTACCTACAGGGGGAAAGAGATTCATCTTTCGCCCGCTTTTGTGTGTCTTCCGGCATGGTTTCTGTTCGGCACGATTCCGACTACCTGGCTGACATATCTTCTCGGATATCTCTTTAGGAATCGCAGACATCCGCTTTATCCGGCCAATATGATTGTCATGCCGCTTATTGCGTTTATTGCAAGCCTTCTGCTTTCGAACGCCTTTTTAAAAAGAAAAGAAGACGGGAATCCCGGGGAGGACGGACCTAAAGGGTTTAAAAAGCTGTTCGCCGGTCTGACTACGGGGGAGGTAACGCTCTTTGCCTGCATCACGGCGTTCTGCACGTTTCTGATGTTCTGGACCTTCTTCTACATCAACGGAAATTACTATGTGGGCTGGACTGTGCAAAGCGATTTCTCGCCGCATATCGGAATGATCCGTTCGTTCGCCGTCGGCAACAACTTCCCGACGCAGTATTCCCATTTTGCGGGGGAAGATATCAAATATCATTTCCTTTTCCAGTTCCTTGTCGGCAACCTGAACTATCTCGGCATGCGCCTGGATCTGGCATTTAACATCCCGAGTATCATTTGCCTGCTCTTTGTTTATTCGCTGTTATACTTTTACGCCGTGAAGCTTTCCGGGAAGAGAGCGGTCGGCGTGATTACGACGATTCTGTTCTCGTTCAGAAGCTCCCGCGCGTTCTTTGATTTTGCCGGAAGCATCCCGAAGAAAACCGGCCTTTTAAAAGGGCTTTTATACAACTTCACGTTCATCGGCACGACGCAGCATGAGGACTGGGGACTGTGGAATCTGAATGTATACTGTAACCAGCGCCATCTGGCACTCGGCCTCTGTGTCATACTGTTTCTTTTGATTTATTTCACGCAGTTTCTGTTTGACGGAACCGGCCGTTCCGCCGCGGAGGCAAAGGCAAGGCTTTATCAGTTCCTGCAGGAAAATCCGGACGAAGAGCTTCTTCCCGGGGAGAATGCGGAATACTGCACGAGGGCTTCGCTGTTTAAAAGGGAAGGGTGGTATAAGGCAGGAACGCCCGCAATCATTGCATGCGGCTTGCTGCTCGGTCTCAGCAGCTTCTTCAACGGTGCATGCGTCATCGGGTGTCTTGCGGTGCTTTTTGTGATGGCATTTGCCTCGGACAACCGTCTGTCGTTTGCTTTGACTGCGGCGATTACGGTTGTGCTTGCCTCGCTTTCCGCCAAATTCTTCATCAACGGAAATGCAATCAAACCGAAGTATCAGTTCGGTTTCCTGGCCGAGCAGCAGACACTGTCTTCGGTCATCAAATATCTCGGCGCGCTTCTCGGGGTTCTGCCGATTGCCGTGCTTGTCTCGCTAATGTTCATTAAGGGGACGGAACGGTTCCTGACGCTTGCGTTCACGGCGCCGATTGTTGTGGCATTTACCCTTTCGCTGACGCCGGATATCGCCGTAAACCATAAGTATGTCATGATCGGTGTCATGCTTCTTGACATCCCGGTTGCCGCGCTTGTATGCAGGCTGTGGGAGTACAGAGGGGCTTATGCGAAGGCACTGTGCTGTGTTTTGGTGTTCTGTCTGACCATCACCGGACTGTATGATTTCACAACGGTCGTTAAGAAAAATGCGTCGTTTGCCGGTTATACGAGCCGCATCAGCGAGAATTCCGACATATGCCGCTTCGTAATGGAACATTCGGATTCAAAGGACATCTGGCTGACAGACTGGTACTCTTTGAACGATTATGTGCTGGGCGGTGCGATGTTATACTTCGGCTGGCCGTATTACGCCTGGTCCGCCGGATACCAGACGACGGAGCGCGAGCCTTCCGTTTACGCCATGTATACGGCCCAGACGCCTGAGGAACTCCGCGAGCTTGTGAAAAAGCACGGAATCCGGTTCATTGTCCTTGACGACGATATCCGTGCCCGTGAAGAGCTTCAGGTCGAAGGACAGAGCATCATCAATGAACAGAACATCATCAATACATTCGGTCTCGTATTCAACAACGGGGAAACGCAGATTTTCGACACAAGAATTGCTGCCGGTGCGTGGATAGAAGATGAGGAAGGAGAAAAGTAAAGCTATGAATTCCGATAATAGACCTTTTAAGGGAATTGAGAAAGCCGTCATTCCGTTCGGCTTCTTCTTAGGGTTCCTGTATTTCGGCATGCGCTTTATGGGAACAGTGGATTTCACCTATGTTCTGACCTGGTGGTTATGCCTGATTCTGCTCGGTGTAATCATGCAGCCGCTTTGCATTGTGCTGTTTCCGAAATTCCATGACGGAGGATGGGTGTTCGCCAAGGCACTCGGCATCGCAGCATGCAGCTTCGTCATGTGGTACTTAAGCTCCTTAAAGCTTGTGAAGTTCTCAAGAACCGCAAGCTTCGTTCTGTCGCTTCTGGTGCTTGTCATCGGCTGTGTGTTGTTCTATTTCCTTAAGATGAAAAAGGACAGGAAGTTCCGTCTCGCTGACTTTTATACAACGGACAGACTCGTTTCGATGCTGACGTCGGAGGTCATCTTTTTCTGCTTCTTCGTAATCTGGTGTTACTTAAGAGGCAAAAACCCGGATGCTTTCGGAACCGAGCGTTTCATGGACTACGGCTTCATGATGACGATGAACAAATCCGACTATATGGCGCCGGTTGACATGTGGTTCTCGGGAAAAGGAATCAATTACTATTACTACGGGCAGTATCTTGCGACCTTTATCTGCAAGCTGACCGATGTGCCGGTTACGCACGGCTATAACATCAGCATGGCAATGCTTGCCGCTTTCGGTTTCAGCATGCCTTATTCCATCGTATCGAACCTGCTTCGCGTAAGACTCACGGACCGTTCTTCGGAGAGACTGACGAGCGCCGCCAAAGCCCGCGCCGCAAGACTCGGGGAAATCATCGAAGAGAAGGGCGAGCCTTATTACCGCCCGGCCTTCGGCGGCATGCTTGCAGGCATTGCGGTTTCGCTTTCCTCCACGATGCACTATCCGATTTACAAGCACGTTCTTCCGTGGCTTCAGCGTCTGCGCGGAGAGGAAGAGTATTCCTACTGGTTCTCCAACCCGACCCGTTACATCGGTTACTATTACGAGCGCGGCGACAAGACCATTCACGAATTCCCGTCTTACTCCTATGTGCTCGGCGATCTGCACGCGCACGTGGTAAATACCATACTTGTCATGACGGTCCTTGCCGTACTGTTCTCCTGGCTCCTTTCGAGAAAGGATAAGATGGATAAGATCCGGGAAACCGGAAGCCTCGGAGAGGAGACACAGCCGCTTGTTGAAAAGCTTGTTTTCCCCTGGCAGGAGGCACTGCATCCGGCCGTATTCACCTGTTCGTTTTTGATCGGCCTGTTCCACATGACGAACTATTGGGATTTCCCGATTTATTTCGTGGTATCCGGAGCCATCATCCTGTTCTCGAACCTCATCATCCACGGTTATAAGAGGTATGTCGCATGGGCGCTGACCGGCATTGAGGCAGTGGTATTCATCGTCATCGGATTCGTGGTAAGCCTGCCGTTCTCGCTGCAGTTCAAGAGCATGTCGATGGGCATCGGCATCACGATGAAGCATACGCTCTTCAAGGAATTCCTTGTTGTATGGGGACTTCCGTTCATCTGCCTGATCGTCTTTTTGATTGTGCTTATTCATGAGAAGGCGGAAGAGTTCAAGAAGAGGATTCCGAAGGACAAGATCAGAAGACCGGCATTTCTTTCCGCACTGACCGTTTCCGATCTGTTCGTGCTGACCATTGCACTCTGTGCGGCAGGACTGGTTTTCATCCCCGAGGTGATATTTGTCAGAGACATATACGGCGGCGATTACGAGCGCGCCAACACGATGTTCAAGCTTTCCTATCAGGCCTTTATCATGTTCGGAATGAGCATGGCCTATATCATCGGCAGACTGCTGTTCATGCCGAAGTCGGTATTCCAGAAGGCATTTGCCTTTGCCGGCGTTTTGTGCATCTTCGCGTGCAACGCCTATATGAACCAGTGCTACCGCGACTGGATGCCCGGAAAATACCGCGGTCTTGACGCGTCGGCCTTCATGAAGAATCAGAACTCCGACGACGCCGAGATGGTGGATTTCATCAACAATAACATCGAGGGACACCCTGTCATTCTCGAGCGTGCCGGACTGAGCTACACCTATTACAACCGCATATCCGTATTTACCGGAAACCCGACCGTAGTCGGCTGGAAGACGCATGAATGGCTGTGGCGCTGCAACGGACAGATCGAAAAATGTCCGGAAGAAGTTGACGAGCGCATCCGCGACATTGAGACGGTTTACACATCGGACAATGAAGACGAGATCAGGGCAATCCTTGAAAAATACAACGTGGATTATATCTACATCGGCGAGTGCGAACGGTATTACGGTTACGATCAGGTAAGCGCGGACCGTTCGAACACGAGCTCAACGATTAAGTACATCGGCGGATATTATTACCGCGAGAGCCAGCCGAACATAGACCTTCTGCTGTCGCTCGGATATCCGGTCAAGACAATCGGACCGACCAACAAGAAGCCTTATTCGACCTATCTGATCAAGGTTCGGAAATAGAAGCGAAAAAGAAATGAGCTGTCCTTTTTATAGGACAGCTCATAGTTTATTCTTGCCTCAGAAATCAAACGGGAGGCAGGATATGAAACAAGTATTGAACTGGATCAGAACCAATCGTGAAACCGCGGAGGATGCGCTCGGCATCATGGCATTTTCCGTATGGCTCTTATTATTCCTCGTCGGCACGGAGCTGGCGCTTTTCATCGGCGGCGCGGGCGCTGTTCTGGCGGTTGCAGCCAACGTCAGGGCTTAACTTAATGACTCCGGCTCGGTCTTTTCGGGAAGCAGAATGCGAACCCTGACGACACGGTTTTTGGCAACTGTTTCGGCAATGTAGGTGATGTTGTCCTCGGTAATCCGCTCACCGGTCTTCGGCAGATGCTCTAAAAGGTGAATCAGATGGCCGGCAATTGAATCGTAGTCATCGGACTGTAAGGACAGCCCGAGTTCTTCGTTAATGTCGTCGAGGCGGGCATTTCCGTGTAC
>CADBTG010000272.1 GCA_902797475.1 uncultured Lachnospiraceae bacterium
AGGGGGCTCGAACCCCTGACCTTTCGCGTGTGAGGCGAACGCTCATCCCGGCTGAGCTATGCTTCCTTGACATTAAGGGGGGCCCCACAAAGTGGGGAGATGCCTTAATGTGAAGCACGCGCCCTCGCGAAGCGATTATAATGCGCGTGCCACCCGCATTGTTTTGCAAGAGTAAAACAATAACTGGAAAGATTTCTATCTCATTGTAATACTCCCACCTCGTTTTTTCAAGGAGAAATCAATCCCCTACGTCGAAGTGCTCGAGAAGCGACTTCTTCCCGGCCGGCTTGATGTCGCCGTGCCTTACGAACTGCATCGTGATGAACGCGAGAATCATGAAGACGACCGCATACGGGAACAATGTGCGGTAGCCCACGTATTCGAGAAGGGCGCCGGAGGCAATCGGGGTGAACACCTGAGCCGCCATGGAAAATGTGTAGTAATACCCGGTAAAGCGCCCGATGTCTTCCTGTTCGCACATGTCGACAACCATCGGGAGCGAGTTGACATTGATTGCGGCCCATCCGAACCCGATCAGACCAAAGAAGATGGCTGCCGTAAAATGATAGGATGTAAAGAAGAACAGACATCCGTAACTGGCGGCCATGATGATGACACCGCACAGGATCATGAGTTTTCGACCGATGATTCCGGAAAGAATTCCGATCGGAAGGTAGCTGACAACCGCAACGGCGGAAGCAATCAGAAGACAGTCGGCATAGCCGCTGCCGATATGCCATACTTCACTCGCATAACGGGAGAAGGCGGTTGTGACGGCGTTGTAGGCAATATACCAAAACGCTACGGAAAAAAGAATCATCACGAGGCTTAAGCGGATGCTCTTGGGAATCCGGTTGACGGTGCCGACGGCATCCTTCGGAGGGTTCTCGTCGGGAGTCGGATCCATGGTGATTCCGGCCGCGCGGCATTCGGCCTCGACGTCCTTTTGAATCTTCGTTTCGCGAACCGTAAAAAGAAGCACCAAAAGGCTTACAATCATAAGCGCGCCGATGACGGCGAACAGCGGGACATAAGAGGGACGAGTCTTCGGGTCTCCGCCCAGGATTTTAATCATGACAAGCGCATAGATAAATCCGACAGCACCCATCAGGTTGATGACCGCGTTTCCCTTGCTCCGAAGCGGCGGAGGCGTAAGGTCGGGCATCAGCGCGACGGCAGGAGAACGGTAGAAACTCATCGAAAGAAGCAGCAGGAACAGGATTCCGATGAAAGGATACAACGTGTCCGGCCTGTCCGCAACCGTCAGAAGCATCAGGAACGCTACGGAAAGAATCGTTCCGACATAGATGAACGGAGAACGTTTGCCGAACCGGGTATTTGTCCGGTCGGACCAAACGCCGAACAGCGGCAGAAGGAACACGGCAAGTATATTGTCTATTGCCATAATGACACCGGTCCAGGTCTCACCGAGAGAAAAGGTGTTCTTCAAAATCAGCGGAATGATGCTGTCGTACATCTGCCAGAAGGCAGAAATCGCCATAAAGGCAAAGCCTATGAGGATGGTTCTTTTGTAATTCAGTTTCATAAATACCTCCGCGGGATTACGGAACTTGATAATACATTCAGTATATACGAAGAAGGTGCAAAGGGGAAGAGGTTTTTCCCGCATCTTTACAAAAAACCGTTCATTGGGTACAATGGGATGGTAATCCGGTTCCGGAAAAGGAGAAATCTATGGCAACGTTACTGGCTCTTTTGATTGTGCTTCTCTTCGCGCTTTTGTGGTCCCCGTATTTTCTTGCGGGAGCCGTGATTATCGCGGGCGTATATCTTTGGGAGAAGGACAGCCGTCTGGGAATCGGGTTCTTTCTTCTCGGCATTACGGCGTTCGGAATTCTGTACCAGACCGGCGCTTTGGTCTTTCTGTCGACTGTCCGTCCGGAAGACATAGCCGTAACAACCGGGTTCAAAAATCTGTATCCGTCCGAGAATTACACCCACTGCTCGTATTATCTTGTCGACTGGATTATGGTCTTTCTCCGCATCTGTTTCCCCGTCCTTGCCGTGAAGGAAGGCGGCGGAATGATCGTCTATGCCGTTTTGCAGACACTTTTCTGTCTGGCGGCTTTATGCGTCATGTTCCTCGATGTTGCTTCCGGGGCAAAGGACATCTTTGCGAATATCCGGAAATACGCGTCGGCGGCATTGTTCGGCCTGCTGCTCGGTTTGTCTTTGTTTGCGACCGGCTATGAGCAGGGCTTCAAGGCTTTTTTGTGGTTTTTACCTTTGTTTGCGGTTCTTTTTGCGAGTGCATGGCATACTTACGGAAAGAAAAAAGACAAAGGGGAAGCAGCCACCAAAAAGCTTCCGAAGTGAAAACTCTTTGATGGCTGCTCCCCGCGCGTAATATAAAGAGGATAGAAAACTGACGTGTTCAATGTCCGGCACAATGCCCGGAATCATCTTCAACACCCCCATTGCAAAAAGAATAGCACAACCGAATGGAAAATGCAATGAGAAATGTGTTATTTTTTGAAAAATGTTTTTTCTTATACTCTTTCGGATTCTACATCTGTTTCTTTACAATCGTATACTCGTTCCCGTATTGAAAGAACGGGCATTCAAAGTGATGGCCTGCTAAGAAATGAGCCATTTCGTCTTCGTCCAAATCCTTGGAACAGACATAGCAGTCCTCCTCTTCGTCATATTCAAAAAACAAACAATAATCGCAATTGGAAGGAATTTTACTCATCGTACATGCCCGCTTTGGGCTTCCTTTCTGACGTGTTGTCCTCAGACAGAACGGACTAAGGATTCAGAAGCGGATCATCGTTCCCGGAGGGATCCGGAGTGGGAGCAGGAGCGTCCTCATGCTTCGGGCAGTCCTTATCCTTGTCCTCAGGAAGGATGGTCTTCGTATCCCAGGTTCCGCCGTGATCCAGCGTCGTTTCGGATTCTTCTTTTATGAGATAAACAACATCTTTCGTGTGCGGACAGTATTCCGTCGCACGGCATCCGGTCTCGGTGCAGATGGTTACCTTTTCGTGACAGTCACAAATCTGAAGCGGAACGGTACCCTTTGCAAAGTACTCGGTCTTCACGCAGCTTGAAATCTTGCCGTCTCTGCCGATAGTCTGATCGCACACACCGGTAACAGCAAGCTTTCCGCACTTCGTACAGATGCTTGCCTTGACGATGGAGTTCGGTCTGGCAAATTCCGTGATGTCCGTCTTTTCTTTCTGAATGTGAACCTTCTCCATGACATTACGCCACAAATCACGGTAATAGGTCGTATCGGTCTGGGAAAGGTTTCCGTCAAAGCCGGTCCAGATTGCGGAACAGTAGTAAGGCGTAAAGCCGGCAAACCAAAGGTCGACATTGTCGTGTGCGGTACCGGTTTTACCGGCTACCGGAACCTTTATTTTCTGGAATTTACATTTCGTACCGGTTCCGCCGTTGGCGGTTGTATCGACCATGGCGCTGGTAATCAGCCATGCGGTCGTATTTTTCAGAGCCTGACGCTTGGTGGCATGGTCAATGTCGTTGTTCAGAAGGATATTCCCGTCATGGTCGAGAACGTAGGAATAGTAGCGGGGCTCGATGTATACGCCTTCGTTGGCAATGGCGGCGTACGCAGCCGTCATTTCGAGAACCGAGCAGCCCTTTGTCAGACCGCCGAGCGCGATGGAAGCATTGTAATCGTTCTTGGCGGCTTTCTTATCGGTTACGATATTCTTGAAGCCGAGTCTTACGAGGTAATCTACTGCTACGGCAGGCGTAACCTTCTCAACCAGGCAGCGGACTGCCACGACGTTGAGGGAGTTACAGATGCCGAGACGAATCGGCTGAAGCCCGCGGTAGTTTTCTTTGCCTTTGCCCTGATCATACCAGTTGATAACCTGCTTGGAGCTTCCGGGATAGGTATAATAAACGTCATCAAATACAGTGGCAAGCGTGCATCCGCAGGCGTCGATGGCAGGCATGAAGGATGCCAGAACCTTGAAGGTGGAACCGGCCTGACGGTAGGTGCCGCTGGCACGGTTTAATACACGGTTTCCGACCTTCTCGCCGCGGCCGCCGTACTGCGCGAGAACTTCACCGGTATGCGGATCCATGATGACCATTGCGCATTGCGGCTGAAGCGTGATCTCGCGGGATTCCTGAACACTGAACTCCTCGCCGGGATGAGCCGTGCGGAATTCCTCCTTCATCGCCTCGACGAATCTGTCGAGCTTGTCCTCGAGGTCATCCTTATTGATCGTGTAAGCGGAGATTCCCAGGGAGCCCCTGCCTTTTTCGTGGTAGTAGAGCTTATTGGAATCGTTAAAGGTTCGGAAGTACTCCAAAAAGTCGTTCAAGTGGTAATGCTGCGCGGTATTATTATTGCTCTTGGAAACGAGTGAGAGGGCATAACGGTCGGAAAGCTGGTAATAGGAACCCTTTCCGATTGCCGGGAAATTCGCCTCGTCCGTGAAGGCCGCATCCATAATGGTCTGAATGGTTTTATCCTGCGTGGAATAAATCTGCAGACCGCCGCTGTACAGAAGATCGCTGGCCTCGGTTGAGGAGTAGCCGGCAGCCTTCAGATCGTTAAGCACCTGGTTAATCAGCTCGTCTACGAAATAAGAGTTGTAGGCGCTTGTTGTTTCAAGCTTAATCTGGTTATGCTCCTGAATCCGGCGGTAGACGTCTTCGCTGTCGGCAAGCGCCTTCAGATATTCATCTTCATCGCAAAAACCGTTCTCAAAAAGATTTTTGAGGCAGTCCTTACGACGGCGGGAGTTCTTCTCCTGGTCTCTTAACGGATTGGCAAGTGTCGGGGACCAGGCGATCGGAGCAAGCACGGCGGCTTCCGAAATGGTAAGCTCGGAGGCGGTCTTTCCGAAATATACCTCGGCGGCCTTTTCAATGCCGTATGCACCGTTACCGAAGTTAATCGTGTTCAGGTAATATTCCAGAATCGTGGCTTTGTCGAGACGGTATTCAAGCTGCACGGCAAGGTACTGCTCCTGCACCTTACGGAGAATCTTATCGAGGGCGGAACGCTCCGCACCTCCGCCGAACACCTGGTTCTTTAAAAGCTGCTGGGTAATCGTGCTGGCACCGTAATCGAGGCTTCTCTCCTCAAGCACGGAATAAGCGGCACGGAAGATGCCTCGGACGTCAATTCCGTTATGCTCATAGAAACGCTCGTCCTCCATGGCAACAAAGCAGTCACGGACCTTCTTGTCAATCGTGTTGATGTCGGCTTTTACACGGTTGGCACCGGCGGAGCTGAGCTCGCGGTCCATCTTCTCGCCGTTTCCGTAATAGATGAAGGTGGAATACTTCTCATAATCCTTGTTGCTGTCGAAGACGCCTTCAATGTCCGGCGCCTTGGAGATGATTCCGAGATAACCGCCGTACAGCGAATACGAACCGATGATGACGCTCATGGCAACGAGGACAACTCCGACGCGCAGCAAAAAGACGGTCACCAGGGACCTGATCTTGGCCGGCAGCGACCGGGCTTCCCTTTGCAGGCGGGATATATTGTAATGACTGAAATTCATCATATGAATTAACGTTCCTCCTTCGGAGAAAACTCCTTATGAAAATCATACCACAGCGGGAAGAGATTTGTAAACCTTACCGGGGCTTACATTTTGTTAAGTTTTTGTGGAAAATGTAACAACTTCGAAACATATCCGCTCATCACAGAAGAATTACCTCTGAGCCGTCGAGCGAATAGGAGACGGGGTCTTTGATTTCGGTTTCCGCTTTTCCGGAGGTGGCATCGGACAGGGCGGAAAGAAAACCGTTCAGCGCCTCGGGCGGTACGAGAAGGGAAACCTTCACGTCGGCCCCGTAATCGGAGGAAAGCACGGGATACGAACCGTTTCCGGCAAGGAACAGAAGCTTTCCGATGCCGTTATAATCGGTCACGATGTCAACCGGAATGCCGGTCAGCTTATCAAGCGTTTTGCAATGGCGGATGCCTTCGGTGACGGCATCGCGGTAAGCCCGCGTCAGTCCGCCGGTTCCGAGCAGAATCCCGCCGAAATACCGTGTCACGACAACAACGGCGTTTCGGATGCCGGAGGCAAGAAGGGCATCAAGCATCGGTCTTCCGGCCGTGTGCGGCGGTTCCCCGTCGTCACTGCAGCGGCAGAGCTCGGCCCGGTCACCGATGACATAGGCATAGCAGTTATGTCTCGCATCCCAGTAACGCTTTTTGATCTGTTCGATAAAGAGTAACGCTTCCTCTTCGGAAGTGACGGGCTGCAGCGTGGCAAGAAAACGGGATCTTTTCTCCGTAATCTCGCCCTGTCCCCCTTCCTTCAGATAGCGGATCGGTTCATCCGGCATGGGAAAGTCCTTTCGCGGCTTCGTGGTTGTAAAACATCGGAAACAGTGTTATAATAATTCTGTATGGGTATTATTCGGAAACGGCTTAATGAAAGCGGTTTTCCGATTCATCATACCGGTATCCGGCCTTAGTAAGCTTCCCGATGATCGCCTCTTCGGAGACATCCTCCGCAGCGCAGAGCTCATCGAGGCTGTCGTAAGAATCCCGCAGGCGGGTATTGATTACGGACAGCAGGATATCGGGATCTTCCGGCAGATTCATGGGCATTCCTCCCAAACGGTATTAGCGGATGTCCGCCGAAGAGACTATAGCACATTTTCCCGAAAAAGACAATTCCCGCAGGGGGAAAGGCGGACAGCAATGGACCTGTTTTCCTATATGCACGAGAATGCCGTTAAAAAGCAGGCGCCGCTCGCTTCGAGAATGCGTCCGCGGACGCTTGATGAGGTTGTGGGGCAGTCCCATATCATCGGGCATGACAAACTGCTTTACCGTGCCATTACGGCCGACCAGCTTCGGTCCGTCATATTCTACGGCCCTCCGGGAACCGGAAAGACTACGCTTGCAAGGGTCATCGCCGGAACGACGAAGGGCGAATTCCGCCAGATCAACGCCACTTCCGCAGGCAAAAAGGACATGGAGGAGGTTGTTGAGGAGGCAAAGAAGATTCTCGGCATGGAGGGACGAAAGACCGTTCTGTTCATCGACGAGATTCACCGCTTCAATAAAAGCCAGCAGGATTATCTGCTGCCGTTCGTCGAGGACGGCACCGTGATTCTGGTCGGAGCCACGACCGAGAATCCGTATTTTGAAGTGAACGGGGCTTTGCTGTCCCGCTCCATCATCTTTGAATTAAAGCCGCTTACAAAGGACGAAATCGTCGGTCTTTTAAAGACTGCGATGACGGACAATGAACGCGGGCTCGGACTATATAACGCAGAGATAGCAGACGAAGCGCTTTCGTTCATCGCCGATGTTGCGAACGGAGATGCGAGAAGAGCGCTGAACGCCCTGGAGCTCGGGGTTCTGACGACGGCTCCGGATTCGGACGGCGTTACGAGAATCACGCTTTCGGTTGCCGAGGAATGCATTCAGAAGCGGGCCGTCCGGTATGATAAGGACGGGGACAACCACTATGATACGATTTCCGCATTTATCAAAAGCATGCGCGGGTCGGATCCGGATGCGGCGGTGTATTACCTCGCGAGGATGCTTTATGCGGGCGAGAGTGTGACATTTGTCGCGAGAAGAATCATGATCTGCGCGGCAGAAGACGTCGGGAACGCGGATCCGCAGGCACTTCAGGTTGCCGTGGCGGCGGCTTTGGCAGCGGAGCGGATCGGCATGCCGGAATCCGGAATCATTCTTTCGCAGGCAGCTGCGTATGTGGCCTGCGCGCCGAAGAGCAATTCCGCGGTAAATGCCATCGACAGCGCCATGGAAGCAGTTCGAAGCGAGAAAACTCCGGCCATACCGCCTTATCTGCAGGATGCGCACTACAAGGGCGCGGCGGAGCTCGGCCGCGG
>CADBTG010000273.1 GCA_902797475.1 uncultured Lachnospiraceae bacterium
AACCGACCTGAGAAAGCTCGCCCGCTCCGGCTTTGTTGCCACTTTGATTGCCTGCTTCGGTGTAGCCGTTCCGATGGTTGCCGGCACCTTTCTTTATGCCGGTTATTACGGAATCGGCATCCACGATTCTCAGTTCGCGAACGCCATTCTCATCGGTTGCATCATGACGGCCACGAGTGTGGGCATAACCGTCGAGTCTCTTAAGGAAATGGGATACTTAAACGGCAAGGTGGGCACAACCATTTTAAGCGCCGCCATCATCGATGACGTCATCGGAATCGTTGTCCTCACATTTGTCCTCGGCCTGAAAGACAAGAGCATCACCCCCGGACAGACTGTTCTTCATACATTCCTCTTCTTCATCTGGGTTGTCGTATTCGGATATATTGTATACCGCGTGTTCCGCTGGTACGATGCAAGACATCCGCACACAAGGCGAATCCCGATTGCAGGCCTGGCGCTGTGCCTTCTTATGGCGTTCTGCGCAGAGGAGTTCTTCGGAATTGCCGACATTACCGGCGCATTTGCCGCGGGCATCATTCTTTGTAACGTCCGCGACTCCAAATACATTGCCGAGAAAATGGATATCAATTCTTATATGCTGTTCGGTCCGGTATTCTTCGCCAGCATCGGCATTAAGACTGACATTTCGCTTTCCGACATCGTTCCGCTTCTCGGATTCTCGGTTTGCTTTGTCATCGTGGCCATGGCCACAAAGATTATCGGCTGCGGCCTCATAGCCAGGATTTTCCGCTTCAGCTGGTCGGATTCTGCAAAGATCGGCTGCGGCATGATGACCAGAGGAGAAGTCGCCCTGATCATCGCCCAGAAAGGTCTGGCCATGGGCATGATCGAATCCAAGTACTTTACAAGCGTAATTCTGCTGATCCTTGTTTCGTCAATCGTCACCCCGATTACGCTGAAGCTTTTATACAGCAAATTTCCCGAAGCGCCCGAGCCCTCCGCCGTCGGAGAGGAAGGCGAATGGCGCTGAGTTTTCGGATCCTTCTCATAAAAAGCGGGCTGTCATCAGACAGCCCGTTTATTCTTTCTAGTATTGATTCAAAAGGCCCCACACATTGGGAGCTTCCAACCCTAACTTCCACCCGGCAAATCCCGCGAGATGATAGGCAGGAATCAGATCAAGCTTATATTTCAATGATTCCGTGTCTTCAATCCAATACTGATACAGGATATCATTCTGTTTATACTCGGCATAGAACTGCTTGCATTCGTCGTCCCATACCGGTTTGGCGTTCTTGTAGGCCGCCTCGGTAATCTTGGTCATGCCGCCGTTTTCCTGGGTAGTGATTCCTTCCTTGTTGGTCATCCAGACGCGGTTGAAAAGCGGAAGGCCGAGAACAATCCTGTCCGCCGGCACAAGCTTCACCGCACTCTTCATGGCGCTTTCCACCCACGGGAATGATGCAACGGAACCCGCTTTGGAGCCCTTATAGTGTTCGTCATATGCCATGAAAATCACATAATCGAGGATGTACCCCTGGTCGGCAAGCTGGTAATGCGCCTTGCCTGCATTCGGCACGAAATTGTCCGTTGAAAGGCTGAGCCCGTTCTTTCTGCACTTAATATACAGTTCCCGGATGAACTGCAGATAATGCGGTGCCGAATCCTTCGTTATGAACTCGTAGTCGAGATTGATTCCGTCGGCTCCGACACGCACCGTCTCGGCAATCAGATTGTCCTCAAGCGCATTGCGGGATTCGGTGTGGGACAGAATGTCAAGACCCTTAACATCCGCCGCGAAATCGCTGCAGAGCGCCCAGACAAGAATGCCGTGTCGATGCGCCTCCTCTACATAAGAAGCATCGGCAAGCGACGTGATGTTGCCGGACGTATCCTTAAAATCAAACCACGTGGGACATATGACATTGATGCCCTGCGTATCCGAAAGCGCTACAGTCAGATCGTTCGCGCCGAGTTTCGTCCACATCTGGTGCCACATCAGATGCACGCTTCCCGAAGGCAGCCCGATTCTCGGGTAATTCTTCGTGCTCGGCTGAAGCACCCATTCACCCGGTCCTGTCATATCGGCAGAAGCCACATAGCCGACCTGCCCGTCCGAGGTGGAAACCGAAATGAAGCCGTTCTTATTCTCTCCCGTAGAGACTACCCTGTCTCCCTTCTTAAGTTCCGTAACGATATCCTGCTCAAACGAAGTACCGATCCGGATGGCCGTGTCCTTTGTCGCGGTCATGGAGGAAAATGCGACGCCGTTTCGGAAGAGCACCACTCTCTGCGGCTTGGTGAGAACCACCGTGCTGACATCGGAATATGCGGCAAACACTTCTGTCGAAACGTACAGTCTTGTATCGAACGCGCGGAACATCGGCACCGTATCGGTGACATAAGTGCCGTTCACCGTATGCTCGGTGCTGTTCGGTTTATACACCAACACATCCGTCGGTGTCGTGATGATCATCTGCTCTTCTGTTTTATTATAGTAAAAGCGGGCATCCAGGCTCTTTGCTACGCTGTAGGGAATGTACACCTGGCCGTCGCTCTTAATGGACCGGTCCTCATTGACAACGCCGTCAATCACGGTCAGATAAAGCGCATCGGACAGCTTGTAATAGGTGTGCAGATCCGCCTTCTCGGTAGAAGCCTTCGGCCCTTTGTCCTTCTTGTCACCGTCCGCGCCTCTGTCTATTGTACATGCCGTCAGCAGAATGAATGCCAACAGGCACGCGGTTAGCCGGGTCGTTCTTCTCATGTTTCTCCTCCTGCTTTTCGCAAGCTTCAAATGACATTATACCATATTCCGACCCGAAAGAAAAGAAAAAACGGTGAAATCTCCCGCCCGACATCCGGTACGGGAAAAGAAGCGCCGTGTAAACTACTGCTGTAGAAAAAGCTCCGCCGGCATTTTCCTTACAAAACTCCTCATCGATATAATCGTGAGCAAAACAATCATCAGCGTAAATATAATTCCGACAAGCAAGGCCGTGACTAAAACTGACGGAATACTGACAAACAATATTTGAGGAACGGCTTTACTGGCGACAAACCTTGCAAGTATTGATAATGCCACCGCGCATACAGTCGAAGCCGCGGCTATCGCAAAAGAATCAAACAGAAGGACTTCAAGAACCGTTCTGTCCGCTGCCCCCAGGCTTTTCAGAATTGCAATTTCCTTTCTCCGTTCAAGAGTCGATATTTTGCTGTATGAGTTCAGCAAAAGAATGGATATCCATGCGAGAATGACGCCCAACACCATAAGAGCCATTTGAAAAAACAGTGATTGTGACAAAATGGCTCTTTTTAAAGTCTCCTGATTTGTTTCGGCTTCAAATCCCTTTGTCGCACTAAGCTGCCTGCAGATTTCAGAAACTTTAGAGGTGTCTTTTACATATAAATCCACGCTGACGGGGTCGGGTTTCTGCAATCGTAAGATTAAGTCAGGCGTATATCGGAACTCAACTTCATCAGATATATATACGCCGCAGATATAGACTCCGAAAACACCGTTATAATCGATTGCCAGGCGGGTGGACATGATCCGCTCAAGATCATCCCGGGAAACCTCTCCGGATAGTATATCTTCAAGCGTATACTTCTCATTTAACCCAAACAAATCCATCCCGTACGAAAGGAGCGTCGAACTAATCATAATCCGGTTTTCTTCTGTAGGGAATGTGCCATAGAGAAGCTTTTCTTTTTC
>CADBTG010000274.1 GCA_902797475.1 uncultured Lachnospiraceae bacterium
CTTCGCAAACCGTGAGGACAGCGTGCCGGAGGCCATGGACCGCGCGAAGATTGCAAGGCGCAGCATCGGAAGCATGCAGGATGCACCTACCGTGGCGGTCGTTTCCTTTACCGAGGACCTGAAGACCGTGAACAGCTTCCGCGATTTCGTGGAGCACTCCATGCGCGATGCGATGAGCAACCGCGAGTTTAAGGTATTCTTCCAGCCGAAACGTAACAGCGAAGGCGAGATTGCCGGCGCGGACGCCCTGGTTCGGTGGATTACCGCGGAAGGACAGGTCATCGAGCCCTGCTCGTTCCAGCCGATCTTTGAAGAGAACGGCTTCGTTACCGAGCTTGACTATTACGTGCATAAGGAAACCTGCAGGCTGCTTCGCGAGTGGCTTGACGGAGGCACGGAACCGCCGATGATTTCGCTTCATCTGTCATGGCAGTACCTGTTCAGCTCCGATTTCATGAGCCGGACGAAGTTCCTTTCGGAACGCTACAGCATTCCGGCAGGATCCGTGGAAATCGTCATTCCGGACGGCGAGCTGAACGCCGAGAATCTGAACACCGCGATGACGATTCTGCAGGGGCTTCAGCACATCGGATACTATGTGGACATCGATTCCTATCTGGCCAAATGCGCGATGAACGCGCTGCCGAAAGACCTGCCCGCCGGAATCGTTCGGCAGAACCCCACTTACGCGATGATTCTTCAGGCAATGGAGCAGAGAAAACTGAACGCTCCGATGCCTCCGGAGGATTTCGAATCCCTTCTTTCCGACAGGAAAAACGCCGGTTCCCGCAAAGAAAAATAAGGCTGGATTTTATACGGGGCTTGTGCTATAATAATTACTCGTGAGTTTGAACAAGGAGGATTACCGTAATGGGTTATCAAGTTGAAGATTTGGGCAAGAACATGGTAAAGCTGACGATTACCTGCGCTGCTGCCGATTTTGAGGAAGCCTGCAAGAAGGCATTTCAGAAGAATAAGGACAAACTGAACATTCAGGGTTTCCGGAAAGGTAAGGCACCTTATGCCATCGTTACCAAGATGTACGGAAAGTCGATGTTTTATGAGGATGCTGCCAATATCCTGATTCCGGAGGCTTATGACGAGGCTGCAAAGAACTGCGGCATCGAGATCGTATCCCGTCCCGAGATTGACGTTACCGAGATCGGCGAGGGCAAGGATTTCGTATTTACCGCTACCGTAGCCAAGAAGCCGGAAGTTACGCTCGGCGAGTACAAGGGTGTAACGGTTGACAAGATTGAGATTTCCGTTTCCGATGAGGAGATTGAGGAAGAGCTTAAGAAGACGCAGGAGCAGAACGCCCGAGAGATTAACATCGAGGATCGCCCCGTACAGGACGGCGACACCGCTGTAATCGATTACGAAGGATTCTGCGACGGTGTGGCATTTGCCGGAGGCAAGGGCGAGAATCATCCGCTTGTCATCGGTTCCCACAGCTTCATCGACGGCTTCGAGGATCAGCTGATCGGTAAAAGCATCGGTGAAGAGTGCGACGTAAACGTTACCTTCCCCGAGCAGTATCATGCCGAGGAGCTTGCCGGAAAGCCCGCTGTATTCAAGTGTAAGGTAAATGCCATCAAGGCGAAGGAACTTCCGGAGCTTGATGACGAGTTTGCAAGCGAGGTTTCCGAGTTTGATACCCTTGCGGAGTACAAAGAAGACATTAAGAAGAACCTGACCGAGAAGAAGGAGAAGGAAGCCAAGACCAAGAAGGAAGACCAGGCTGTCGAGAAGGCTGTTGCCAATGCGACGATGGAGGTTCCGGAGGCCATGATTCAGTCCACGCAGGAGCAGATGGCGGAGGATTTCGCTTACCGTCTGCAGTCCCAGGGGCTGAAGCTTGAGCAGTACTTCCAGTTCACCGGTCTTAACCAGAAGACATTCCTTGAGCAGATGAAGCCTCAGGCCGAGAAGAGAATCAATACCCGTCTCGTTCTCGAAGCCATCGTAAAGGCCGAGAACATCACGGTTTCCGATGAGGAGATTGAGGAAGAACTCAAGAAGATGTCCGAACAGTATCATATGGAGATTGATAAGATTAAGGAGTACATGGGCGAGGAGAACCTCAAGAACATGACTCTCGATCTTGCCTGCGGAAAGGCCGTTACCCTTGTAGCGGACAGTGCCGTTGAGGCGTAATCAGTCGCTTAATCCACGAAGGAGAAAGAGATGAGTTTAGTTCCCTACGTCATTGAACAGACGAGCCGCGGTGAGCGGTCCTATGACATTTACTCGAGACTTCTGAAGGATCGTATCATTTTCCTCGGCGAGGAAGTGAACGAAGTAACGGCGAGCCTTGTGGTTGCGCAGCTGCTTTTCCTGGAGTCCGAGGATCCGACGAAGGATATCTGCCTTTACATCAACAGCCCCGGCGGTTCCGTTACCGCGGGCATGGCGATTTACGACACGATGCGCTACATCAAATGCGATGTTTCGACAATCTGTGTCGGAATGGCTGCCAGCATGGGTGCATTCCTTCTGGCCGGCGGAACGAAGGGCAAGAGACTGGCTCTTCCGAATTCCGAAATCATGATTCATCAGCCTCTCGGCGGAGCGCAGGGTCAGGCTACCGAGATTGAAATCGCGGCAAAGCACATCCTGCAGACGAAAGAGAAGCTGAACCGCATGCTTGCGGAGAACTGCGGAAAGGATTACGACATTGTTGCTGCCGATACCGACAGAGACAACTGGATGACCGCAGAGGAAGCCGTTGCATACGGTCTGATTGACAGAGTTATCACGAGCCGATAGGCATCGATAAGGAGATTTCGAATGGCGAAAAAGGACACTACAGGCTGCTGTTCTTTCTGCGGCAAATCTCAGGACGAAGTCCGCAAGCTGATTGTGGGTCCGAACAATGTGCGCATCTGTGATGAGTGCATCGAGATTTGCGAGGATATCCTCAGAGAGGATACCTACCCGGAGAAGGACGATGGCAGCGCGTTTACCGAAGACAGCATCAATCTTGTGAAGCCTGTTGAAATGAAGGCTTTTCTGGATGAATATGTCATCGGTCAGGACGAGGCCAAGAAGACCCTTTCGGTCGCTGTTTACAACCACTATAAAAGAGTGCTGGCGAAGAAGAACCTTGATGTGGAGCTTCAGAAGAGCAATATCCTTCTGATCGGTCCCACGGGTTCCGGAAAGACTTATCTTGCACAGACGCTTGCCAAGAAGCTGAATGTTCCGTTCGCGATTGCCGATGCCACGGCGCTGACCGAGGCCGGTTATGTGGGCGAGGACGTTGAGAACATCCTTCTCAAAATCATTCAGGCTGCCGATTACGATATGGAGCGCGCCGAGCACGGCATCATCTATATCGATGAGATTGACAAGATTACCAGAAAGAGCGAGAACACCTCGATTACCCGTGATGTATCCGGTGAAGGCGTTCAGCAGGCGCTCCTCAAGATTCTTGAAGGAACCGAAGCGAGCGTGCCTCCGCAGGGCGGCAGGAAGCATCCCCAGCAGGAGATGTATCACATCGATACGACGGATATCCTTTTCATCTGCGGCGGCGCATTTGACGGTCTTGAAAAGATTGTCGAAGCCAGAATCGGGCAGAAGTCCATCGGCTTCGAGGCCGATGTGCAGGGCGGAAAGAAGGAGAATATCGGAGAGTTGTTCCGCCAGGTCCTTCCGCAGGATTTGGTAAAGTTCGGACTGATTCCGGAGTTTGTCGGACGTGTGCCGGTCATCTCCGCGCTTGACATGCTGGACGAGGATGCGCTTGTGAGAATTCTCACGGAGCCCAAGAATGCCATTACCCGCCAATATGAGGAAATGTTCCGTTTAGACGGCGTGGAACTTGAATTTGATCCCGAAGCGATCCGGGAGATCGCCCGCAGAAGCTGCGAGCGGAAGACCGGCGCCAGAGGACTCAGGGCCATCATGGAATCCATCATGCTTGACCCGATGTATGAAATCCCTTCCGAGGAGAATGTCGTTCGTTGCATCATCACGAAAGAGGCTGCCGACGGTAAGGAGAAACCCGTAATGATTCGGGTCGCTGAAGAGCCTGAGAAACAGGACGAAACCGCATAAAACGAAAGAGTCTGCTCTCAATCGGGCAGACTCTTTGCAACTTGTCGGATGACTGTCATCCGAAACAGGGAGAGAAAATGGATTACGATATGAGCCAGAAAATCTATTCGCTGATTCCCTCGGCTGAGGTCGCATTTCCCGGAATCGTAATATCGATGGAAGTCGACGGCAATACCGGGTTTAGTGCGGACAACCTCAAAAAGTACGTGGGACGGCATGTCTTTGTGACACTTCGCAAGAACAAGACATGGCCGGTGCATACCGAGGACGTATGTGCGACCGGCTGCGTGTCTTTGGTGGCTGGCGTCGAGAACCTTCCGAACCATGTCTGCCGTGTCATTTTAAAGGGCGAATTCCGCGCGAGAAGCCTTCGCGTGTTTGAAGATACGGAAGAGCCGAAAGCTTTGGTCATTCCTTTTCCGATGGAGGAGAGCGACCTTTCCGACAACGAGAAGGAAGCCATGCTTCGTTCGCTTAAGGAGTATGTGTACCGCTTCGTGAGCGTGGC
>CADBTG010000275.1 GCA_902797475.1 uncultured Lachnospiraceae bacterium
GTTACGGCCTTGCCGCGCTCATACCGCTGGAAATACTGATGTCCGTCACGGCGAACGATGATTTCGAGCCAGTCGGACAGGGCGTTAACAACCGAAGCACCTACGCCGTGCAGACCGCCGGATACCTTATATCCTCCGCCGCCGAACTTGCCGCCCGCATGCAGAATGGTAAATACGACCTCAACCGTCGAGATACCCTTCTTCTCATTAATTTCCACGGGGATTCCGCGGCCGTTATCCTTTACCGTAACCGAACCGTCCTCGTTAATGCTTACGTTGATTTCGGTACAGACACCGGCAAGCGCTTCATCGACCGCATTGTCGACAATCTCGTAAACCAGATGGTGGAGTCCTCTCTCGGAAGTGCTTCCGATGTACATGCCCGGACGCTTTCTGACTGCCTCGAGTCCCTCCAAAATCTGAATTTGATCAGCGCCGTACTCCTGATTCTGATTCTGACTCATACTTACCTCCAAACTATTTCATCCCATACGGAAACGGGAAACTAAACTCTTTTTACGCCGTTTCCGTCCACGGCGAATATCGTATTGCCCTCCGGCCGGCAGGCGACAAATTCCTCCATGCCGGTACAGGTAACAATTGTCTGAACATCCTGCATCTCCGAAAGAAGCTGCAACTGCCGGCTTCTGTCAAGCTCCGACAAAACATCGTCTAAAAGCAGTATCGGAGATTCCCGGATGACATGCTTCACAAGCTCAATCTCGGCAAATTTCAAAGAAAGCGCCGCCGTTCTCTGCTGCCCCTGGGAACCGTAAAGCCTTACGTTATTCCCGTTGATAAATAAGGACATGTCATCCCTGTGCGGGCCGACGCTCGTGAACCGAAGCGCCAGGTCGCGGTCCGAAAACTCTGCAAGCCTTATTCCGAACTGCTCTTCCGCGCAGTCCGGCTCATAGGCAATCTTAAGCGTTTCCTTATCGCCGGAAAGCATCCTGTGCTTTTCCTCAACTATCGGCGCGAGCTTCTCGATAAACTTTCTCCGCGCTCTGATCAGATACGAGCCGAAATCAATCAGCTGCGAATCCCATACCGGAAGCGTATCCTTAAGCGACGGCTTAACCGAAATCTGTTTTAACAGATCGTTCCGCTCCGCCAAAACCCGGTTATAGGCTGCAAGATTGCTGACATATAACGGATCCGTCTGGCAAAGCTCCAAATCCATGAACCGCCTGCGCAGTTCCGGTCCTTCCTTCATCATCGAAAGATCGTCCGGGCTGAACGCGATT
Source organism: uncultured Lachnospiraceae bacterium (assembly GCA_902797475.1). Lineage (GTDB taxonomy): Bacteria > Bacillota > Clostridia > Lachnospirales > Lachnospiraceae > ISDg. The sequence continues at coordinate 1,248 of CADBTG010000275.1, forward strand.
CCGTGAAGAAGCCCCAAAAACTCGGCGCTTCGCTTCACCGGAATGCCGTCGACGGCAAGCCCTTTTTTCTTATTTTTTCTGAGGTGGATATCCATTTTGTGGGGGATACCGCCCTTTTCCACAAAGGCACAGATATGCGCTTCATCCTGCCCGAAGCGGATCATGTCCTTATCCTTGCTGCCGCGGATGGATTTCGTGGTGGCAATCATAAAGACCGCTTCGAGAATATTCGTCTTTCCTTTGGCATTGTCTCCGTACAGAAGATTCACGCCTTCGGAAAATTCCATATTAAGCCCTTCATAATTCCGAAAATTGCTTAATTGCAGCTTTTTGATGATCATGAACCGTCAAACTCCTGAAGGACTATTCTTTTGCGGCAACCGTAAAGGACTTTCCGTTATATTCCACGGTATCGCCCGGATAGAGCTTACGTCCTCTTCGAAGATCAACCTCTCCGTTCACCTTTACCTTGCCGTCGGTCACTGCAAATTTCGCATCGACGCCGGTATCACACAGTCCGGCCAGTTTCAAAGCCTGGCCGATTTTGATGAATTCGTCTCTGATTTTGATTTCCATACTGCTCCTATCCGACAAAACTGATAACGGGAAGAATCAAATAAATGTAAGTGTCATTCGCATCTCTGATGAAGCACGGGTTTTTCACGCCGTTCATGAAGAGCGTGATCGTCTCGTCGTCAATGGCACGGAACGCATCAACCAGGAACTTCGGGTTGAAGCAGATCGTCAGATCATCGCCGTCCTTGATGATTTCAAGTTCCTCGTTCATCGTACCGAGAGAACTGTTAATCGAAAGCGACATAACGCCGTTCTTGATATCGAGAATGACAGGTCTCTTCTCCGATTCCTTCACAAGAAGAAGGGCACGGTCCAGACAGTCCGAAATTTCCTTCTTATTGACGGTAATCTTCGTCGTATAAGCGGAATTCAGCATCGGATTAATCGGGAAATACTTTCCTTCAATGAGTCTTGAAAGAACAACGGTCTTGTCAAACTCAAACAAAACCTGCTTGTCCATGAAATAAATATCGACTTTGTCATCCATGTTGCCGCTCAAAATCTTGCTGATTTCAAGAAGCGTCTTTCCGGGGATGATCGTATTGCTTTCTTTATATTCTTCACGAAGTTCCGTGTTGCGGATGCCGATCCGGTGACCGTCCATAGCTACAACGCGAAGCTTTCCGTCTTTGATTTCGAAGTTCTCACCGGTCATGATGGCGGTGTTGTCATTGGCCGAAATCGCAAAGATCGTCTTCGCAATCATATCCTTTAACGTAAACTGGGAAATGGTGACGGCATTCTCTTTGGAGCCGATCGGCAGCATCGGGAACTCTTCGCCGGAAACGCCGGAAATCTTAAACTTTGCCTTGCCGCAGGTGATGTACATCACGTAATTGGAATCGGTTTCCAAAAATACGACTTCCTCGGGAAGCTTTCTGATGATATCGGAGAAAATTCTCGCATTGACGGCAATCCTTCCGGGATTGTCCACGCGGCAGAGAATCTTCGTTTCGATGCCCAATTCCATATCATTGGTTGTAATGACAAGTTCTTCCCCCTTTGCTTCTAACAGGAAGCATTCCAAAATAGGAAGAGAGGTTTTGGAAGAAACCGCGCGAAGGGCAATGTTGAGTGCTCCCATGATTTCCGACTGATTGCAGATAACTTTCATAACGTCTCCTTTTCCGAAAGCCGCCGAAGGCGATTTTCATTATACATGTATTAATAAATGTTTTTTATTCGTATTATTATAGCCTGTGGATTCGTGGATAAGTCCAGAAAAGCAAGTAAATATAAGGCTTTGCAGGTCTGATAAAAAAAGGATGGTTTTGGGATGGAAAATACCACCCCGATTTTTATCCGAAATTCATCCGAAAGACAATCCGAAATCTATTCGATATTGATTTTCTTCTTCAGAACTTCAATGACCGATGCGAAGTTTTTATCGTTCTCGATATCCTTCTGAACCTTATTGTAAGCATAGTGAACAGTCGAATGATCCCTGCTTAATGCTTTGCCGATTTCATCGAAGGAAAGGCTTGTGTACTGCCGGCAGAGATACATGGCAATCTGTCTCGGAAGCGCCACATCGCGGCTCTTATACTGGGAATAAATCTGCTGCGAGGTGATTCCGTAATGCTCGGCAACGACTTCTATTATAAAAGGAAGCGTTACGGTCTTCTTCATATCCGGCGAAATGTAATCCTTCAAAGCTTCTTTTGCAAGCTCGGGCGTAATCTTCAGGTTCTGAAGCTTGCCCATTGCGACAACCTTCGTAAGAGCGCCTTCGAGTTCCCGGATGTTGCTGCGGACGTTGTCTGCGATATAAACAAGTATTTCATTGTCAATCTTCAGATCGTTCTGCTCTGCCTTCTTACGAAGAATGGCAAGACGGGTTTCATATGACGGAGGCTGCACGTCTACGGTAAGTCCCCACTCCAGACGGGAACGAAGTCTTTCGTCGAGAATCTGGAGGTTTTTGGGATGCTTATCGGAAGAAATGATAACCTGACGTCCGGAATCCCGCATCTCGTTAAAGGTATGGAAGAATTCGTTTTGTGTTGTTTCCTTATTTATAAAAAACTGGATATCGTCAATCAGAAGAACGTCATTGCTCCGATATTTCTTCCGAAACTCCTCTAAAGAGTTCGAATTGTTGGCGCTGGTACGGATGGCATTTACCAATTCATTCGTAAAGCTCTCGGCTGTAATATATAAAACCTTCAGTCCTGGATTGTGCTCCATGATGTAGTTTGCAATCGAATACATCAGGTGAGTCTTGCCGAGACCGGGGCCGCCGTAAATGTACAGAGGATTGTACATGATTTCACCGGGCTGCTCAGCTACGGCCAGAGCTGCAGCATGCGCATTCAGGTTATTATCACCTACAACGAAGTTATCAAATGTATAAATCGGATTCAAAAGGCGCGAAAAACCGGAAGAAAGAACCTTCTCCTTCTGTTTCAGATCGGCTTCCTTCTGAATCTGCGTCTTTAAGACAAATTCTACTTCGAAATTTTCAAAGATGACCTCTTCGATTGCGGTTTTGATGAAGAAACCGTACTTGTTCCGGATGAAGAAAAGGCTGTTGGGATGCATGATGGTATCGTCCACAACAAGCGTTACGATGTTTTCTTCGAGGTCGTAAATTTTGAGGGGCTGAAGCCAGGTACGGTAGGAAACGTCGGAAACATTATAGTTATCCTTCATGTAGGTAAGGATTTCGTCCCAGCGTTCCTCAAGCATCTGTTTCGTATACATAAATGCCTCCGAAATTCCAAAAATCTCCGACAAAAAAGCAGAACTTCTCCACTTTCGGAATAACACATATATTATAATATATGTGAGCAATTTTCGCAAGCATTTTCCGAGGCCGGAATGAACCCTGTAAAAAAGTAGTCTTAAAACGCTCAAATTTGCCCTAAATTCGCATTTTTAGAGGAAAATGAGACATTTTTATCCTTTTACACTGTTTTAACGCAAAAAAATCTATCAACGGGTTATGAAACGACGGACCTTTTCATTCTATTTTTGTAGCATTCGGATGTAAGGGCATTTAAAAAGTTATCCACAAAAAAATGTTGATAAGTGGATAACTTTTTCCTTGAAAAATGTGGATTTTCCGCCTCAATTTTCAGGATTGACTTTTGTAAATGCTTTCACTATAATAGAGAATGCAATTTTATCGAGTTCGGAAAGGAGGGACTGTCTCATGAAGATGACTTATCAGCCGAAAAAGAAGAGCCATGCTCGTGTTCATGGGTTCCGTCAGAGAATGCTTACAGCAAACGGAAGAAAGGTTTTGTCTGCAAGAAGAGCTAAGGGCAGACACAGTATTTCCGCTTAGGCTGCAGTTTATGTAGCCTTTTTTCTTGTGTCTGTTTCCGGCTACCGCTGAAGGGAGGCCCTGCAGATGAAAGTGATTTCCCTACATAAGGGAACGGAGTTTTCGGATGTATATCATTACGGAAAGTCCAAAGCCAACAGAACCCTTGTCATGTATGTGAAGGACAACGGGCTTACTTACAACAGAATAGGTATCAGCGTAAGCAAAAAGGTCGGCAACAGCGTCGTAAGACACCGGGTACGCCGTCTCATCAAGGAAAGCTTACGCCTCAACGGCGATCGTTTCAGAATCGGGCTGGACATCGTCGTCATTGCAAGAGGAACCGCAAAAGACAGAACTTATGAAGAAATCTCCGGCGCAGTTATGCATGTAGCCGGACTGTCGGGTATCATGGCATGAAACACATCTTATTGTTATTGATTCGTTTTTATCGGAAATACCTGTCGGGGCTGAAGGGAAGGTCCACCTGTATCTACACCCCTACCTGTTCCGCCTATGCAATGGAAGCAATCGAAAAGTACGGGGCAATCAAAGGAACATATCTTGCCGTGCGCAGGATCCTCAGGTGCCATCCTTTCCATGAGGGAGGGTACGATCCCGTGCCTTAAGGAGGACCATTCATGAATTTGTTATTTTTGACCCAGGTGTCGAATCCGATTCTGGCTCCGTTTGCCTGGGTGATGGGTAAGATTCTCAATCTTATCTATCTTTTGGTGGATAAGCTCGGAATTCCGAATATCGCCATATGCATCATTCTTTTCACGATTGTTATGAAGATGCTGACGCTGCCGCTTACGATTAAGCAGCAGAAATCGGCCAAGGTTTCCGCCAAGATGCAGCCTGAAATTCAGGCTATTCAGGAAAAGTACAGAGGAATTGACCGTTCCGACCGTAATGCCATGATGCGCATGACGGAGGAGCAGCAGGCTGTATACCGCAAATACGGCAGCAGCCCGTTCGGAGGATGTCTCCCGTTAATCCTCATGTTCATCATCATTTTCGCTCTTTATAATGTCATTTATGCCATCCCCGCTTACGTAAAACCCGTAAAAGAGATGTATAAGCCTGTTTCTTCGGCAATCCTTGACGAAGTTGAGGGCACCGAGTTTGAAGAGACTTATACGAAGGCATTAAAACAGTTCCTTAAGCATGAAGGACTGAGCATTCGGAGCAAGTCAACTAATAAGGCTGAAAAATGGAACGAAAACCAGCTGATTGATGCTTTAAGCGTATTCAGCACGAGTGCCTGGGATCATTTTCTGAACTGCGAACCGGTTTATAAGGAAGACAAGGTTCAGGGAATAACACTGGAAGACAAGGTTTTTGATGATAAAAACTATAAAGAGTGGAATGCATTCTGCACATCCGACATTTTCAAAAAGATTGTCGAAGGCAAGGAAGACGCAAAGAAGCAGATTCTTCGCGTAAACAGCATCTTCGGCAAGTACAGCGTATTAGACCCGCCGGGCTGGAAGCTTACTCCCATGCTTCTGATTCCGATTCTTTCGGCGCTTCTGCAGTTCCTTCAGACCAAGCTTTCCATGGCTGTTCAGAAGAGCGGAGACGACAAGAAGAAAAATGCGACACCCGGAGCCATGGAAGGAATGCTTAAGATCATGCCGATTATCTCCGGTATCTTCTGCGTTATCTTCCCTATCGGTGTAGGCTTATACTGGGTAATTAACTCCGCCGTTTCGATTGTGCAGCAGTACTTCATCAATAAGCGTCTTGATAAGATCAGCATTGATGACATCGTTGCCGCCAACGAAGCAAAAGAAGCGGAGCGTATGAAGAAGTTGGGGATTGTATCGAACAGCAATACGACCTCCAATATTGCAAGAACCAATACGAAGACCATTTCCGCTATTGCGGCGAATAATAATTCTTCGAACAAAGGAAAGAACTCGGACGACCGCAAGCCTTCCCAGAAGATTTCCGACCGTAAGAAGGACGAGCTGTCTAAGAACGCCGCAGAAGGAAAATCCAACATTTCAGCCATCGCAAACCTTTTCCGGGGCGATGATGAGGAGGACAAATAATTATGGCAGTGAAAGAATTTTCCGGTAAGACCGTTGAAGAAGCTAAGGCTTTGGCGGCTGCCGAGCTCGGCATTGCCGAGGACAGTCTGGTTTACGAAGTCATCGAAGAAGAGAAAGGCGGATTGTTCGGACTTTTCCGCAACTGCCGCATCTCCGTAACATTTTCCGAAGAGTCCGGCGCAGCAGAAGCTTTGGCTGAGGCTGTCAGCGAAGTGGCCGACGAGATTGCTCCCGCTACCGGAAGCACCCCCTCGGAAGTAGCTGTGGATTTCATGTATAAGGTATTGAAAACCTTGGGATTTTCCGCAGAAATCACGGCAACGGTTGACGATGAGGAAGGCAATATCTATCTCGATATTACCGGTGATGACATGGGCACGCTGATCGGCAAGAGAGGCCAGACGCTGGATGCGCTTCAGTATATGACCAGCCTTGTTGTAAACCGCGCCTGCAACCAGTATTACAAGATTAAGCTCGATACCGAGAACTACCGCGCAAGACGCAAGGAAACCCTTGAGAATCTTGCCAGAAACATTGCTTCCAAGGTTAAGAGAACCAGAAGAAATGTTGCTCTTGAGCCCATGAATCCTTACGAGAGAAGAATCATTCATGCGGCTTTGCAGAATGACAAATACGTCGAGACCCACAGTGAAGGCGAAGAGCCTTACCGTAAGGTTATCGTGACGATGAAGAAGGGCGTTGTCTTTGAAGGCGGCCGCGGCAATTACGGACGTAACGGCTACGGCAACAAGGGCGGCTACGGCCGTGGCGGTTATAACAACAACCGCGGCGGTTACGGTAATAAGGGCGGCTACGGCGGCGGATACGGAAACCGTCGTCCTCCGAAGCCCCGCTACAATGACAACAGCAGCGATTACAGCCAGGATTACATGAAGGATTACGCAGCTTACAAGGAAGCCAGAGCAGCCGAGAAGGCGCAGGCCGAGAAAGAGCAGAATTCATAAATCCTGAAGAAGCGAACGTTTACGGAAGGGAGAGGAATCAGATTCCTTCTCCCTTCTCTTTTTCGGAGGACAGAAGATGAAGGACACGATAGCTGCCATTGCTACAGGTCTTTCCCGGGCAGGAATCAGCATCCTGAGAATCAGCGGTCCCGAGGCGGCAGAAGTTGCAAGCCGTCTGTTTCGCGTGGGCAAAAAGGCTGATTTAAGACCGGTTGATGTCGGAAGCTTTGAGAGCCATACCGTGCATTACGGTTTTATTGTCGACGGCACAGAGGTGCTTGACGAGGTAATGCTTCTGTACCTGAAGGGTCCCCGCACATTTACCACGGAAGAAACCGTGGAAATCGACTGCCACGGCGGAATCCTCGTGACGAAGAAGATCCTTTCCGCAGTGCTTGCAAACGGTGCAAGGCTTGCGGAGCCGGGCGAATTCACGAGGCGTGCGTTTGAGAACGGACGAATCGATCTGTCACAGGCGGAAGCCGTGATGGACGTCATTGCGGCAGGCAACGATCTTGCCCTGAAGAATTCCGTAAGGCAGCTTCGCGGAAGCCTCAGAACCCGCATTTTATCGATCCGGGATGAGATTCTTTCCGATGTTGCGACGATTGAGGCGGCACTTGACCAGCCCGAATATTACTCGCTTGAGGGCTTTTCCGAGAAGCTTCTGAAGACGGTTACGGCGCAGCAGGATGCGATTTCCGCGCTGATCCGTTCCTTTGATGACGGCAGGATGCTCAGCGAAGGCATTCGCACGGTCATTCTCGGAAAGCCGAATGTCGGCAAGAGTTCTTTGATGAACCTTCTTCTCGGTGAGGATCGCGCCATCGTGACCGATATTGCCGGAACGACAAGAGACATCCTTTCCGAAGAAATGAGACTGAACGGAATTCCGCTTATTCTGATTGATACGGCCGGCATTCGCGAGACGGCAGACCCGGTTGAGCAGATCGGTGTCAACCGCGCGAAGGGACAGGCCGAGGAAGCGGATTTGATATTATATGTTGCGGATGCTTCGGAGCCGCTTACCGATGAGGACGACATGATTCTTAAATCCGCTTCGAAGGGGAAGATCATTCCGATTCGCAACAAGACCGACCTTGCGGTCAGGACCGACGAAGAGACATTTCGCGCGTTTCTTTCGCGTCACAATATTACGGAGGAAGCGGTTTCATTTTCCGCTAAGGAGGGAAGCGGGCTTAAGGAGCTCGGAGACCGGATTTCCGAAATGTTCTTTCAGGGGTGCCTTGA
>CADBTG010000276.1 GCA_902797475.1 uncultured Lachnospiraceae bacterium
GCCGAAGAAGGCAACCCCTACTCCGACGCCTGTGCCGAAGAAGGCAACCCCTACTCCGACCCCTGAGCCGAAGAGAAACGTGGCAACCGCGACGCCTACCGCAACCCCGACTCCGGTTCCGCAGAAGCTTACCGTAACGTCGACACCGACACCTACTCCGGCACCGCAGAAGAATGTTGCAACCGCAACGCCTACGCCCGTGCCGAAGAAGAATACACCTACCGCAACACCGACTCCGGTGCCGTACAGAAGACCTTCACCGACGCCGAAGCCCGTAACCCCGGAGAATCCCGATGAGCCTAAGACCGGCCATGGCATTTTCTCCAAGGTTACCGAGAAGAATCAGGAGCTTGAGGGAGCACGCCTGACGCTGACGGCTTATACCGACGGCATCGATTTAAGCGATATCAAGAGAGCTTCCAATTCCGGCGGAACGGATTATGTTGCTTCGAAGAATACGATTACCTGGACGAGTACGGCAAGCCGCACCATCCTTGAGGATCTTCCGAACGGAACATACCGTCTCCATGAGGATTGCGCTCCTGCCAACTACGATGTGGCATTTGACATCTACTTCCGCATGAGCGGCGGCGTCATCTGCGACATGGACGGAAATCCGGTTCCGGACGGCGTCCTCGTCATGATTGACACAAGCCTTACCGACCCCGGCCACCAGGTGGCCAAGAGCTCCGATATCCCCGTAAAGGAAGGTACCGGAAAGGGCGTGGTTCGCTCCCCGCAGACCGGTGAGCAGGCGAATGCCGGCAATCTTGTATGGCTGATTCTTCTTGTCATGGTTGCAGCTGCCTGCCCGGCAGTATTTAAAAAACGCAGGTTCCTTAAGAGATAAGAGTTTCTAATGCCTGGAGGCCGTCGCAAACGCGACGGCTTCTTTTCTTATGTCCGGGAAGAGGCTTCCGCCCCGACAGAGCAGAAAAGTCTTTATTTTTTTTGAAAAATGTGTTAAAATTTCGTGTAACCCAAAACCCGTGGATGCCCTTTTTCCGGACAAGCCCGAGGAGATTTTGAACATGAAGAAACAAAAGCCGATATGGGCAATTCTGTTTGCCGTACTTCTGATTGGATGGACAGTCTATGTCATGCTGGATGTTTTCGTCATTCAGAGGACGTTTCAGGACAATGCGACGGAAATGAATCTTTCCATGTTTACATCGGTTGCGCCGACGCCGTCTCCGACAGCTACGCCGACACCGGTGGAGCTTGTGAAGCTTGACCCGGATGTTACGCCGACACCGGCTCCGACAAGCACGCCGACACCGACGCCGACGCCGTCACATTTTTCAGATACGGTGATCGAGACGGACATCTACTATGTCAACGATCATCTTTCGGTGACGCTCAGCGATTACCGGGAGCATAATACGGACATTCATGTTGCGGAAGTCTGGGTGAGCTCCGCGCAGTACATTTATACGGCATTTGCCAAGGACAAATTCGGCCGCAACATCGAGCAAAAGCCGTCCGTCATGGCGAAGAATAAGGATGCGGTGCTGGCCATCAACGGCGACAATTACGGCTCCCGCGAGGGCGGCTACGTCATCCGAAACGGTGTTTTGTACCGCGCCAAAAAATACGAACAGACAAGCCGCGATGTGCTTTGCATCATGCCTGACGGAGATTTCTATTTCACCGCCTACGACAAGGACAAGGCGGAGGATCTTGTGGCTCGCGGAACCTGGCAGGCGCTGACTTTCGGCCCGGTTTTGGTGGACAATTCCGAAATCAAGGTCGGGGTATATGAAGAGGTCAAGCTGGCATTTGCCAAAAACCCGAGAACGGCCATCGGCATGGTTGAGCCGCTTCACTATTTCATCGTGACGGCTGACGGACGGACCGACTGGAGCCCGGGAATCTCCCTGTACCAGCTGGCGGATTTCATGAAACGGCTCGGATGCACGAAGGTTTACAATCTCGACGGCGGCGGGTCTTCGACCATGTGGTTCAGAGGCCGGGTTGTCAATTTCCCTACTTCCTACGGAACATACCTGGAGAAGGAGGTAACGGATATTGTATACCTGCGATAAGGTCTTTAAGAAGCATTGTATCATCTTTCTCGCGGTATCGGTTTTCGTTGCGATTTTCGGGATTGTTTACGAATGGTTCGGCCACGGAATCCTTTCGATGTCGATGATTCTGGCGTTTTTATACCCGTTCCTTCTCGGCTTTATTCCGACTTTGGCGCTCAGCTTTTCCGAAATGATGGCGACCATCCCGTATGAAAAAGGAATCCGGTTCGGCTGCAATCTGTTCTATTCGGGCATCGCAACGCTCACGGTCGGATCCATCGCGATGGGCGTTGTCGAAATCTACGGCACGACCAACCGATTCATGATTGTTTACACCGTTACCGGGAGCGTGCTTTTGTGCATCGGAATGTGCGCCGCCGGCATCGCATTTGTGAAGAAGGCGAAGGAAAATGAGGACACGGACGCCGACGAGGACGGCGAAGAAGGAATCCCATTCGAATCATGACCGCTTATGCGGAAAGGAGGATAAAATGCAGGAAGTATATGATTTTTTGAAGGAGTGCGGAACCTATTATCTCGCAACGGTTGACGGGGACCAGCCCCGTGTTCGTCCTTTCGGGACGGTACTTCTGTTTGAGGGAAAGCTTTACATCCAGACCGGCAAGGTGAAGGATGTTTCCAAGCAGCTGCACGCCAACCCGAAGGCTGAGATTTGCGCGTTCGCAAACGGACAGTGGATTCGCGTTGCGGGCGAGCTGATTGCCGACGAGAGACGGGAAGCGAAGAAGGCCATGCTTGACGCTTATCCGCAGCTTCGCGGCATGTACA
>CADBTG010000277.1 GCA_902797475.1 uncultured Lachnospiraceae bacterium
ACGCATCCGCTCCACATACGACTTCAACTGCGGCATATCGTTGTCTGAAATGCACTGCTCAATCGCCGTCAGATGCGCATTGATATCATGCCGGAACCTGCGGATTTTCTGGTCATTTTCCACGATTTCCCGGATGTGTGCTTCCTGCCGCTTTAAACAGAGCTGGTAATAATCGTTCTCCATTTTATACCGGAACGCTTTCTTTCCGATATTCGACTGCCACAAGATGAGAGCTATGAAAACAATCCCGACAACGGCAAAGCAAACGGCAAGCGCCCGGGTCCAGTCCGAAAAGTCGGTTTCCCCTTTCATCACGCCCTGCGAAATGCCGATCATGAGGAACAGGCACCCGGAACCCAAAAGGGCAATCATGTACTGGGGAATGCTGAACACCACCGTCTCCCGCTCCTCCCGGAATCTTCTGCAAAGCAGAATGAACAGCAGGAATCCAAGCGGGAACACGGCTTCCGACGCAACCGCTCTCCATCTGACAGCCGTAAAATCCGAATAGGAGATTCGAGTGATAAATGACAGGAGGTAGATGACCAGAATCGATATGGTTCCGGACGCAAAGAACACAATCGGGAAGACAAGCAATATTTTGACGCGGTCCCGCTCCGCAAGAATCAGAAGCGCCGCCAGAGACGCCAGCGCTGCGACGTATCCCTCATAGCCGAGCACATTAAAATGGCACAAAGCAACCACAATCGGGCACAAAACGGCCGGCACGGCAATATGCCAGATGATCCTCTTTCGAAAAGGCACGTAAAGAATCCATCTGTAGACAATATAATAACTCAGAAAGTTAATAAGAAAACTCGCACCCCATAAAAACATGTTCACCCTCGCTCAGTGTCTCACAGCCACAAAACAGAGAGAACAATGCATCCCACATTGTCTCGCATAAACAGTATTCACCACGAAAATTATTACACATTTTCCATCATACGTCAATAAAAACGACGATGAATCAGAGAACGGTTTTAGCGTCCGATCAGCAGGAAACCACCTGGAAAATGTAAAACTTCAAATAGTACGATTCCTCGGAATTCCAAAGGATCGGATGGTCCGGCGCCTGCGTGCGGAACTCCACCTGGCGGAGGCGCTTGTGAACGCTCTGCGCCGCCTGGGCGATTGTCTCCGTAAACAGCTCCTGCGTCATGAAATGCGAACACGAGCAGGTTGCAAAATAGCCGCCTTCTTTGACAAGACGAAGGCCCTTCATATTGATCTCACGGTAGCCCTTGATCGCATTCTTCGTTGCCTCACGGGACTTCGTAAACGCGGGCGGATCCAGGATGACCACATCGTATTTCCGCCCCTCCTCCGCGAATTTCGGGAGAAGATCCAGAACATCGGCAACCATGAAGTGCACCCGGTCGGCAAGCCCGTTCAGCGCTGCATTCCGCTCCGCCTGCTTAATCGCAAGCTCCGAAGCGTCCACGCCGAGCACCTCAGCGGCTCCCGCATAGCCTGCATTTAAGGCAAAAGAGCCGGTATGCGTAAAGCAGTCAAGCACCGTTGCGCCTTTGCAAAGCCCCTGTATCGCCTTACGGTTGTATTTCTGGTCAAGGAAGAAGCCCGTCTTCTGTCCGTTGGCCACATCAACCTCATACTTCACACCGTTCTCGGTAATCTGAACAACGGGGTCGAAAGGTTCGGAAAGAAATCCTTTCACGCGCTCCATTCCTTCGAGTTCGCGCACCCTGGCGTCGCTTCTCTCGTAGATGCCGCGAATCCGGATGCCGTCCTTATTAAGCTCATCGCACAGTAAATCAAGCACGAGCTTCTTCATACGGTCCATGCCGAGCGCCAACGACTCCACAACGAGGATGTCTTCGTATTTGTCAACGGTAAGACCCGGAAGAAAATCCGCTTCGCCGAAGATCAGACGGCAGCTCGAGGTGTCGACCACCTTCTTGCGGTACTCCCAGGCGTTTTGAACGCGGGCGCGGAAGAAATCTTCGTTCACTTCCGCATCCTTCTGTCTCGTCAGCATCCGCACGCGGATCTTGGAGTTGTCGTTGATGAAGCCGATCCCCATCGGGTAATCATCAAAATCGCGCACGTTAACAAGGCATCCGTTCTCTCCGGTTCCGGTTACCGACGCGATTTCATTGTCATAAATCCAGAGTCCGCCCCTTTTCAGGCTGCGGCCTTCTCCCTTCTTCAGGGTTACGATTCTGCCAATCTCAAACATCCGCATATCCCTTTCTACTTTCCTTTCTGCTGCTTCGGCAACAGAATACCGGTTATACTGCGGCTGCCACGGCAGCAGGTGCGAACCGGGCGGAAAAGCCCTCTTGCACCTGCTCCGGGCGCGCCGCAGTCAATAATCTCCATTTTCTACTGCCGAAGCAGCAGAATGCAAACCACGCCCAAGAGGTATTGCGGTTTATTCTTCGCTTTCCGTTTCCTCTTCTGATTCTGCCGCGGGTTCGGTTTCTTTTTTCTTTTTGAATACGAACAGTTTGCTGAGGACGTAGTTCAGGATGATGACTACGATGCCGGTGATTGCCTTGGCCCAGAAACCCTCGAAAGATAAGAGCGAGCCGGTGATTCCGATGGCGACAAGGCCGGACGGAAGCAGCATCTCGATGATGCCTGTGAAGATGCGGGAGCCGACGAATTTGGCGGCTTCCTCGCAGATCGGCCCGAAGCCCTTCGCCTTGCTCTCGAATACGTACAGGTGACTTGTCACATAGGCAAATGCGACCGCGCAGAACCAGGCAATCACATTTGTGATGACGAATTCCGTGCCCTCTCCCGCGAGGCCGAAGCCCTTTTGGATGAGAAATGTCACGACGAAATTCACTAAAGTCGTCAGGCCGCCGAAGACGGCGTACAGAATGATTTCCTTGTGTTTACGGTAAAGCTCTTTGATTTTGTCCATTTTCGTTTCCTTTTCCGAAACTTTTTTTACTCTTTTCGTGAAAAAAGGACCGCCGCGCGGTCCGTTTTCTCATCATCAGAAATACTTGCCGGAGCCCCAAAGGTTCCGCTTCTTCAACTCCAGATAATCGTTATACGCTTTTTCAAGAATCTGTTTCTCGTTGGAGAACTTCAGCAAATGATACGCTTCATGGTATTTGTAATACCCGGAGTCCGCAAAGTATTCCTCGCGTTGTGGTTTGCTATAATAGTTGTCCGACATCATAAGGTACCAATGAACGTCCTTCATTACGGTATCCTCGGGCGTGGTAAAGCTGTACTGGCTCTTCCCGACATACTGAATGATTCTCGCGCTCACCCCGGACTCCTCACGAACCTCGCGCAAAGCGGTCGTCTTGAAGTCCTCACCTTCTTCTACTGTACCCTTCGGCAGAACCCAGCCCTCATACTTATGCTTGTAGTTCTTGTACAGCAATAATATCTTTCCTCTGAAAATAACAACACCACCGCAGCTAGTAGCCTCTGTCATAGAAAGACCCCCTGTCATTGGTGTGTCACATATTGGGGATATTATACCCGAAA
>CADBTG010000278.1 GCA_902797475.1 uncultured Lachnospiraceae bacterium
ACCGTGGCGCCGGCAGGAATCTCCAGATTAATATTGTTAAGCACCTTCTCCTCGCTGTTCTTATAATAGCGGAAGGATACGTTCTTAAAGGTGATTGCGCCCTGTTTGACCTGCAGGTCCTTCTGCGTTGCATCCGCATCCGTCAGGTCAAGCTTTTCGTCCATAACCTCGCGAATACGTCTTGCGGAAGCAAGCGCACGGGAAGAGAACATCAGCATGAATGTGATCATGACAAGGGAAGAAAGGATCTGCGTCACATAGGTCAGGAATGCGGACAGGTCGCCGATTTCCATGCGGGAATCGAGTACCATCGGTCCGCCGATCAGAATAACCGCGATAATCGTTCCGTTCATGAAAAGCGTCATGACCGGAGACATGAAAATCATAACCTTCGCCGCACTGATTCCGGCCTGCTTCAACTCCCGGTTGGCTGCGTGGAACTTCTCGTTCTCGAAATCCTCACGGACGAAGCTCTTTACTACACGGACGTTCGTGACATTTTCCTGAACGGCGGAGTTCAGGCCGTCCACCTTCTTCTGTACGCGTCCGAAACGCGGGAAGCCGGTGAGGATGATGCCGCCGACCGCAAGAAGCATCGTCGGGATGGAGACGGCAAATACGACCGACAACGGCGGGTTCAGAAGAATTGCCATCACCAAAGCGGCAATCATCATGCCCGGTGCACGAAGAGCCATGCGGAGTATCATTCCGACGAAGTTCTGCACCTGCGTAATGTCGTTCGTAAGTCTCGTTACGAGCGAACCGGTGGAGAATTTGTCGATGTTCGCGAAGGAATACTGCTGGATTCTGCGGTAGCAGTCCTCACGCAGATCCGCCGCAAAGTATACCGACGCTTTCGACGCGAAAAATGCGCCGCCGATTCCGCCGCCCATCATAACAAGCGCGGTCAGAATCATCAGCCCCATGACACCGAGGCTTGTGGGAACGGTCAGGGTCCCTTTGTTCGCGCCGTTAATGACGACTGCGAGAAGTCGCGGCATGATGACTTCGCCGACAACCTCGACAATCATACAAAGCGGCCCGAGAATGAAGAAAGCCAGATAAGGCTTAATGTACTTTGACCATTTCATAAAATATGAGTTCCTTTCCGCCCGGGGTTATGCCCGGGAAAATACACCGATCATAAAGCGCTTTTACTCGCGCTTCTCATCCGAAGCCGTCAGCGACTTCAGATTATTCTGCATGCGGAGCAGCACTTCCATGAACGAATTCAGTTCTTCGTCCGAAATCCCGGCACACATCGTTTCGTCCAAATCACCGAAAATCTTCTTGGTGCGTTCCACAATCTTTCGTCCGCTTTCGGAAACCGTAATCTCCTTTTCGCGCCCGTTCTTCAGGGTCCGCTCGATGAAGCCGGCCTTTTCGAGCTTCTGAATCGTTCCCGTAACGGCTGCCGGACTGATTCCGAACGCTTTGGCCATCTCCGCCTGCGACGGAATGTTCTCGCAATGGTAGAGGTACATCAGCATCATATGCTGGCTTCGGTGGATGCCGAGTGTCGCAAGCTGGCTCTCGACGGCCGCGCGGTGCGCCCGGTCGGTTACGCAGAAGGTTTGAACAATATCCGTGGACGAATGCCTGTCTGCCATGTCTGCTCCTTTCTGAAGGTTTCTGTCCTGTCATCACATTTTCCGCGGTAAAAAAGAATTAACGCGTTAATTGTTAACGCGTTAATTCTATCACAAATCTGTCGATTGTCAATAATAATTTTCGATGTTTTTGATGGAAAATCTTATCCTTCGACGATGGGTTACCTCGTGTTCAGTGCATCCATGGCCGCGGCAAATGCGGCACCGTTGATTTCCCCGTTATAAACCTTGCGAACCAAAGCGTCATATTTCTCGAGTGTCCGGTTATCCATCGCACTGTCGCTGGTAAAGACGAAAGCATTTGCGTCCCGGACAAGTCCCTCGATTTGTGCGTAAAGAGGATTCACGCTGCCCGTTTCGTAATTCACCTGCCATGCCGGAAGTCCGTGGCCGCCGAGGTACATATACTTGGAAAGCAGCTGTCCCAGTTCCATCGCATACTGCGCTGCAAGCTCCTTCTGATTGGAAGCGTTGTGCACGGCAAGCGCTCCGCCCCAATTGCAGAGGAACTGGCCGGCGCCCGCATTTGCGTTATTCATCACAGGAAACTCAACCTCAGCAATATCCCTGCCGCTATTCAAAAAGTCCTCACTGTACCAGCTTCCGCATACATAGAAAGCATAACGGCCGTTGATGAAATCTGCTAACACATCGCTGTTTTCACGCTCAGATTCCGTATCAGCAGAAGAGAAATAACCGTTCCGGACATACTCCTCAAAAAGATCAATCGCTTCCGCTACTTTCGGGTTCTGACAGGACACATCATCCCGCCAGATTGCTTCAAGCGCCGAAGCGCCGGCATTCTTAATGATCATCTGCTCCAGATACTCGCTTATGCACCAGTCCTCCGTCGCGCATCCGAACGGAACCACACCTCTGCTGCGTAACGTTTCGCAACAGGCCATCAGTTCGTCATAAGTGGAGGGAACCGTGTTGATGCCTGCCGCACGAAGCACATCCCTGTTTACATAAAGCACTACCGCGTTGAATGTATACGGAACCCCGTACGCATGTCCGTCATAAGTGACGGTTTCACGCATTGCTTCGGACAATCCGCCCGAACCATTCGCGAAAACGCTGTCTAAGTTGTAGGCCTGTCCGCGTTCAGCCATATCGTCAAGAGCATACTTGAACCCCTCATAGAAGATGTCGGGCGCTTCCCCCGGCTGAGTTGCTGTCTCAAGTGCATCAATGAGCGTGTATGGATCACTAAAAGTCTGCCAATGAAGCTCAATATTCGGATAACGGGCCTGCATTTCGGCAATTGCCTGCTCATACGCGTTTCTGTCGTAAGAGCCCTCATTAGCGGTACACCACAGCGTAAGCGTGCCGCTTCCGTTAACCAGCAGCGACGCAGGTCCTGCGGTCGGTGTGTTCGTCGGTTGCATTGTCGTATTTTGTCCGCCTTCACCGGCAGAGCGCCCATTTGGATTCCTGTCCTTTGATCCGAAATAAACGACAGCGGCAATTCCGCCGATCATCAAAACTGCTACCAGTGCAGCTACCACACGCATTGCCCACACAAACGCCTTAGAGGACTTGCCCGGTCCTCCGTCCGATGCGCCCCCACCCGACGCATTCTTCATTATTTTATACATGGTTTTCTCCTTTTTCTGTTGCTCGTATTGTTCCTTCGCTTTCATCACTCTTCGGAACACTTCGTCATGATCTCTCATTTTCTTCCTCCGACTTCATAAGGTATCGGTCTTTCCGACCCCTTCACCTATCCTCCAACTTCATACGAAGCGATTTTTTGGCGCGCTCAAAAAGATGATAGATTCCGGCCGAAGACTTTCCCATGACTCCAGCTATCTCACTGAGTTCCATTCCTTCGTAAAACTTTAATGTCAGAACTTTCCGGTAATCCGGGCTTAAATTGTTCATCGCCCTTGCCAACCGTTCCCGTTCTTCCCGTTCGATAAGAATCGCTTCGGCGTTCCCCTCCCCGTACTCGCGGCTTACGAGTTCCTCCGACAGAGGCTCCGTTTCCGGCGGCTTGCGCCGGATCCGGTCAATTGCCAGATTTCGTCCGATTGTATAAAGCCATGTCTTAAAAGACGAGCGCCCCGCGAAACGCGGTTTCTTCGTCGCCAAAACAATCAAAGCGTCCTCGGCACAGTCCTCGGCATCCGTAAGATTATTCAGATAGGCGTTCAAATAAAGCGCCAGTCCGTCGTAATACAAGTCGATAATCTCACGGAGTCCCTCGTCGTCGCCGGCCAGAAAACGGCGGTAGCTACTTGCACCGTTATCCATTGAGGCTCCCTCCTTTGCTCTTCTGTCCTTTAGACGGAAAATGTGATCATTTTTCGCCACCTTTTCCGAAAAAAGTTGATTGCCAAAGTAATTTCCGGTTCCAACCCCTTGTTAAAAGAGCGGAATCCATGCCGGATTCCGCTCGGTATTCCCCTATGTCAAAAGCGGGAAGTCTTTGTATTTTTCAGATTTGCGAGGCTTTTCACCTCTGAAACGGTTTTCACCCAAATGGCAAGAATGAACAGCTCGAATACGCCGTACGCCAAAACGAACAGTACCAACAAACCCCAATATCCATACATTGCACCTTCCCCGTCCCCGATAATGAGCTTG
>CADBTG010000279.1 GCA_902797475.1 uncultured Lachnospiraceae bacterium
ATCATTCTGTTCACGCTTTTGGCCAATGCCCTGAAGAACATGATTCCGACGGATCCGAGCGTGGCGCTTCCGGTTGTGCTTGTTTTGATGCTTGTTCTCGGCGTGATTGCATTTTTCATGATGAAAAATGTGATCGTTTCCGCCTGTGTATCACTAATCGGGATTATCACCGTTCTGGTTTTGTATTTTGCAGTGTCGAAGGATCTGTTTGAAGGCCTGCTTACGAAGATTCTTGGCTGGTTCTCGCTGGTTGGGCGCTTTGAGAATTTCACATACGGCCTCTTTGATGCGGCTGCTTATGTTTATTATCTGAGTATCAGCTTCCTTTTTGTATTCCTGACGATTCAGGCAATCAAAAAGCGGAGATGGAGTTAGGAGGTGTCGCAATGAGCATTTTTCAGAACAGAAAATTCAGAGGCGGCGCCTATACGACCGTGCTTTCCGTGCTGGTCATCGCCCTTGTTCTTTTGGTGAATCTTGTCGTTTCGGGAACGGTTCGCCCGAAGGATCTGACGGCGGAAGGAATGTATTCTCTGAATGAAGTCACGGAGAAGTATCTGAAGGACTATTCGACTCCGGTTGAACTGGTGTATTTTTGCGAAAACGGCAAGGAGGAGAAGGTCATTCGCAAGACCGCAGAGAACTTTGCCGCGAAGTCGAAGAACATCACGATGACCGACCGTGATCCGAATACCCATCCGACCCTGGTATTTTCCTATACGGGGTCCAATAAAATGCCGAACAACAGCATCGTGCTTGTAAACCGGAATGATGAGGATCATTTCGTCTACATTCCGTGCGAGCAGATGAAGCAGTATTATGTCAACCAGAAGAACCTGAACAGCAGGGAACTGGCCGGATACTGCGCGGAAGCCGAGATTCTTAAGGGAATCGTTAAGCTGAGCGGCGAAACCGACGTAAAGGTTTGCGTGGCGACCGGTCATCGCGAGCAGGTTCTGACCGATGAAGGTGTGTTGAATCAGACGCTCACCAACCTGATGAACCTGAACGCCTACACCGTTTCATATGCGGACCTGAAGACGCAGCCGGTTCCTTCCGACTGTGAAGCGCTCCTGCTTCTCGGACCGATTGACGATTTCTCGGAGGAAGAGTCGCAGAACATCCGGAATTATATGACTGCCGGCGGGCGTGTCATGTGGTTTTTGGTTAACACCGGTTACGATAACCGGCCGAACCAGCAGAATCTGTTGAACTATTACGGCCTCAAAATGGAAGTGGGGCTTCTTTGTGAGCCCGATTCCCGTTATACGTCTGACGGCCATCCGGAGAGCATCCTTCGGAAGTTCGGAAATTCCAACTCGCTCTGGCGGATTTGCACCGGTGTTTCGGAAATCGATCAGCCGAGAAACACCTTAAAGGTAGAGCCGGTCATTTCGACCAGTGACAAGGCATATCTGTGCCAGGATGCAAAGGATTATTCTTATAAGCCCGAGTATAAATCCGGAAAATTCCATATCCTTACCAAGGTTACGGATTCCTTCCAGGGTAAGACCGGCACGATGTATGTATTTAACACCCAATACTTCCTCGGGGACATTTCCAATCCCTCTTATGCAAACGGAGAGGTTTTTGCAGAGTGTCTCGGAGAACTGTGTGAGAAGGAGAGCAGTATTTCCATTCCGATCACAGCGGCAAGAGAAGAAGGTCTCATGATGTCCTCGAAGACCATGAGAACTTTGACCGTAATCATCGTCGGAATTGTTCCGGGGCTGATTCTTCTTGCCGGAATCGTGATGGTATTCCTGCGCAGACGCTGATGAAGAAAAATGTTGTTTTGATAACCGCCCTTGCGGTGTTCGCCGTAGCCCTCACGGTCGTATATTTCTTAGTCCTTAATAAAGGGGATAAAGAGCCCGAAGAGGAAAAGCCGGGTTACTATACGATTCGGACCATCGAGGCGGAGAGCATCGACCGCATCACGCTTAAGACAGAGGGCTTTGACGGAGGCTTTCTTTTGCGGGACGGCACCTGGGTCAACCGGGAGGATGCGTCCGTTCCGGTAAAGCAGGAAACCCTTAACCTGATGGTTTCGATTGTGCTTGCCCATCTGAACGCCTTTGAAAAAGTGGAGAATCCGCCCGCATCGGAGGACTTCGGTTTTCAGAATCCGGCTGCGGTTCTGACCGCTTATGCCGGAGACAATTCCCTCGTGACGCTCAGGGTCGGGAAGAGCACTCCGACCAGGGACCGCTACTATGCGATGGTGGACGGAGACGATTCGATTTACATCGTTTCGGACAACTATTACAAGTATATCGTGAAGAACCGTGCGGACTTTTTCGAAGACATTAAGCTGCCCGAGATTGCGGACCGCGATCTGCTCCGTGAGATTTCCGTATCCGGTGAGGGCATCAAGCCGTTCCACGTGGTATACAATGCGGATAACCCGTTCGACTATTCCGAAACCGGAATGTACGGCTGGTATTTTGAGGCACCGTTCACATCCTGCGTCAACGCCAACATCTATGATGACGCGTGGTTTGAGAAATTGGAGCTTTTCACATTTGTCAGCTACGATAAGCTGGTTGCGTACCGGCCCGGTAACTACGGCAAATACGGGCTCGACAATCCCGTGGCAACCATCTACGTGCGCTATGCCGACAAATACGGACGCGAGGATTATTCCTATAAGCTGTTTCTCGGAAACAGAACGGAAGACGGTTCCTACTATGCACGTTTGGAGAGCCTTGAGTGGGTGTTCCTGATCGGGGCCGACAAGGTGGCATCCAGGACGGAAACCGACGCATTTGCCCTGTGCTACAAGACCGTGTTCTTCCCGAAGGACAGTGCTCTTGACGGCATTAAGATCACGGCCGGAGGCAAGACCTGGGATTTCGTGAACACGCATGCAGACGGTGATATTTCGAAATATACCCTGAACGGCAGAGCGCTTTCCGACGATGAGCTCAGCAAGCTCGGAAATGAGATCCTTACGCTGAAGTACAGCGGCATGGCACCCGAGGAGGCGACAGGCGATGCTGTCATGACGATTAACACCTCGGTTGCAGACAAGGAGAAACGGAAGGACCTCGAAATCGTGTTCTACCGCTACACGGACTCCGTGCATCTTGTTTCGGTGAACGGCATTACGGAGTTCACGATGGATGTCAGACTGGTTGATGCCTTTTTGGCATATCTGGAGACAATGAAGTAGTTTACGGAGAATCAATATGGATCCTGTTTTTGATAAACCGTTAAAAGAAGACAACACCATCCGGTATCGCGGACGAACGCATTCCTCGACGGGAAGACTTTCCCTCGGAATCGGGATTTCGGGCTGGGTGGTATTTGCCGTTTTGATTCTGGAATCGATCAATCCGCCTGCCGGTTCCGACCGGATCGGAATCATCGGGTGCTTAGACCTGATTCTCGGAATCCTCGGCATGCTGTTCGGCGGACGCGGACTTCGCGAGAGCAACGTATATTACCGCTCGGCTCTTGCCGGGGTTGTTCTGTGCGCCACGCTGACCGCATCACTGTTCGGCCTGTTTTTAAGCGGCCTGGTGCTTTAAGATTTTTTCGGAGGAAAATGATATGAAAACACCCGAATTGTACGAGTGGGGAGAGTTTGAAGCCGAGAGAACGGAACTTGCGCTCGGCAGACTGACGGAGATTCTGGCGCTTCCGTCCGACGAGACTGAGGTCACCTGTATTGACTTCGGAAAGGAAGCTGCGGCGCAGGCTCTGTGCATGGCCAAATTTGCCGCGGAAATCGCCAAGAAGGGCATGAACGGCCTTACGGAGGAGGAACTCCGGACCTATAACAAAAAGCTTTATCTGTGCGCTGATTTGGACGTTTACGAGACTTCGTTTCTGAATCCGGCTTATGCCGTTTCGGTATTCGGAAAAGCAAAGGGCCGCATCGTCTCGGCTGTCTTTGCCGGTCTGGTTGCCAGAGTGCCGGATGTATACCACGGGGTTCTGCGCCCGTTCCTTTACAGCATGGAACTGGTACTCGAGGTTTATTCCCTTTTGGAGGGCGGCGCCGATGCCAATGCGTTAAAGCGCGCGTTGTTCTATCACCGCCACGATTACTGCGAAGAGCGGACCATCGCAGGAGCTTACAAGATGTACACCCCGGGATTCCGCTATTTCTATGACATCGCGATGAACGAGGATCTTTCGAATCCCGCTTATCTTTACAAGATCGGCTGCCCCGTAACCGAAAACATGATTCAGGTTTCGTCATTTCTCGCGACGCTTCCCGAGAAGGACATCGAGTCCATGGCAGAAACGTATGTAAACGGTTATGTGGAAGGCTTTGCGGTCACCGGAACGGACTTCAGCAAGAAAAAGTACGTTCAGGTTGCGACCGGATACGGCTTTGAGCGTATCACAAGAGCGGCAATCCGCAAGTTTGAGGCAATCGGCAAGGAAGCCATCGTTATGTACTTCGACGAAGTATACAGCGACCGCTGGCTCGGTGACAACCGCCAGGCGGAATACGATCACCGGAATGACACGCTGCTTACGCTTAACAAACGGATGGTTGAAACCATTGTCCGCGCCACGAAGAAAGCCTTCGACAATGTGGACGAGTGCATGCGGGTGGTCGGCGGTCCCGCCGTTCAGGAAAGCTTCGGTGAACCTGACTTCGATCCCGTAAATAAGCCCGAAGTGCTGTCTTCGGACGCAAAGATGAGCAAACTCCAGGTAGAGATGCAGAGCCGCCTCTTCATGCTTCGTGAACAGCATATGCCCAGCGAGGAGCGCAGCTTTACGATCATCAGCTATCCGGTTCCGGCCATCGGACCGAAGTTCAAGGATATCTTCAAGGCCACAATCCGCGTAAACACGTTAAGCAGCGCCCGTTACAGGAAGATTCAGCAGTGCATCATCGACGTGCTCGATCAGGCTTCGTACGTTACCGTAAAGGGAAGCGGAGAGAACAAGACGGATATCCGCGTGATGCTTCATACGCTTACGGATCCCGCCAAGCAGACCAACTTCGAGAACTGCGCGGCCGACGTCAACATCCCGGTGGGCGAAGTGTTCACATCGCCGGTTCTTACGGGAACGGACGGCGTCCTTCATGTCAGCAAGGTATATCTCGAGGGCAGGCTTTTCAAGGATCTCTGCATCACCTTTAAGGACGGAAAGATTGCCAAAGCAAGCTGCGCGAATTTCCCCACCGAAAAGGAGAATGCGGACTACATTAACGAGAACATTCTGTTCTTCCATGAGACGCTGCCGATCGGCGAATTTGCCATCGGAACCAACACGACGGCGTACGAGATGGGCATCAAATACGACATTCAGAGTAAGCTTCAGATTCTGATCGCCGAGAAGACCGGTCCTCATTTTGCAGTGGGTGACACCTGCTACAGCCATTCCGAGGACAAGGCCGTATATAACCCGGACGGCAAGGAGATCATCGCCCGTGAGAACGAGGTCAGCGCGCTTCGAAAGACCGACCCGGAGAACGCTTACATGAACTGTCATACGGACATTACAATTCCGTATGATGAGCTCGAATCCATCACGGCGCATACGGCCGACGGCAAATGCTACGACATCATTCGGGACGGCCGGTTCGTCGTTCCGGGAACCGAAGAATTGAACGCGCCTCTTGACAGGCTTGCAAAGGCCAAAAAGAAATAGAGACGGGTTGTTCTGAAAAAGTGTTTCAGAGAGAACAAAACAGATAAAACGCATCAACGGAAAGGAATATTGCATTATGGCTAAAGTTGGAATTGTTATGGGCAGTGATTCGGATCTGCCGGTCATGAGCAAAGCTGCGGCAATGCTTGAAAAATTCGGAATCGATTATGAGATGACTGTCATTTCGGCGCATCGCATGCCCGATGTCTTCTTTGATTATGCCAATACCGCCAAGGAGAAGGGATTCTCCGTAATCATCGCGGGAGCAGGCGGCGCTGCCCATCTGCCCGGCATGTGTGCGGCAATCTTCCCGCTCCCGGTCATCGGCGTTCCGATTCATACGAAGACCTTAAGCGGCGTGGATTCGCTCTATTCCATCGTGCAGATGCCTTCGGGCATTCCCGTTGCCACCGTCGCAATTGACGGTGCCGCTAACGCCGGCATTCTGGCAGCCAAGATGCTTGCCATCGGCAATCCCGAGCTTCTTAAAAAGATTGAGGCTTACAAGGACGAGCTGAAGGACGGCGTCATGAAGAAGAAAGAAAAGCTCGAAAAGGTCGGCTATAAGGAGTACATGGGACAGTAAGCGTCACATTTTCCGGGGTGTTTCGCGAGCTTTCCGGTATGCGGAATGAACTTCGTTCTTATAACTCTATTAGCTATGCTTATAAGAGGCATTAAGGATTAATGTAATTGAACGTGCACATTTTCCATGGGAAATGTGATATACTGAATTCGCGCCGGACGAAACGGACGGTGCGGCTAACGGATCCGGTGCAGGACCGGTCCGGAATAACGAAGATGAGGAGAACAATTATGGATTACAAGAACGCCGGTGTGGATATCGAGGCCGGATATAAGGCTGTGGAACTGATGAAAAAGCACGTGAAGGAGACGATGCGCCCCGAAGTACTCGGCGGACTCGGCGGCTTCTCCGGTGCATTTTCCCTGGACCGCTTCATGGGTATGAAGCATCCGACTCTTGTTTCCGGAACGGACGGCGTCGGCACGAAACTGAAGCTTGCCTTTTTGATGGACAAGCATGATACGATCGGCATCGACTGCGTGGCTATGTGCGTGAACGACATTGCCTGCGCCGGCGGTGAGCCTTTGTTCTTCCTTGACTATATTGCATGCGGCAAGAACTATCCCGAGAAGATTGCAACGATTGTAAAGGGTGTTGCGGAAGGCTGTAAGCAGGCCGGCTGCGCATTGATCGGTGGCGAGACTGCCGAGATGCCCGGTTTCTATCCCGAGGATGAGTACGACCTTGCCGGTTTCGCCGTAGGTATCGTGGATGCGGATGACATCGTATCCGGGGCAAATGTGAAGAAGGGCGATACGATTATCGGCATTGCTTCAAGCGGCATTCACAGCAACGGTTACTCCCTTGTGCGTAAGGTGTTCGATCTTCGCGAGCAGAGCCTGAACCGCTATTGCGAGTCTCTCGGAACGACGCTCGGCGAGGCACTTCTGACGCCTACGAAGATTTATGTGAAGGCACTTGCTTCCCTGAAGGAAGAAGGCGTGAAGGTTAAGGCCTGCAGCCATATCACGGGCGGCGGCTTCTACGAGAACATTCCGAGAATGCTTCCCGACGGCAAGCATGCGATGATTCGCAAGGACAGCTATGAAGTACCTCCGATTTTCGAATTGCTCCGCGTAAACGGCAACATCGAAGAGAAGATGATGTACA